>NZ_JBRRBO010000056.1:0-25333 GCF_056756175.1 Stenotrophomonas sp. STEN240
CCCTCACCCCAACCCCTCTCCCGGAGGGAGAGGGGCTTCAAGCAAGGGCCTCAAGCAAGGGCCTCAAGCAGAGCCCCCAAGCAAGGGCATCAAGCAAGGGCCTCAAGCAAGGGCCTCAAGCAAGGCATTCAAGTCATGCACTGCTTCATCCTTCCCGCTTAACTCCGTATCCTGCCAAGCAGCTTCTGGGAAACGCATTCCATGTTGAGTCTGGTGACGGTGGCGCTGGCGGGTCTGGCCTGGCTGGCCCTGATGTTTGGCGTGGCCATCTACGGTGAGCGCCGGCCTACCGCATTCGCGCGGCATTGGCGGCATATCTACACCTTGTCGCTGGCGGTGCACTGCACTTCGTGGACGTTCTACGGCACCGTTACCCAGGCCGCGCGCCATGGTTGGCCGCTGCCGCCCACCTTTGTCGGTGCGATCCTTTTCTACGCGCTGGCGATCGGCGTGATGATGCGGCTGGTACGGCTGGCGCGCGAAACCAATGCCACCTCGCTCGCCGATCTGATTGCCGCGCGGCTGGGGCGTGATGCCTGGTTGGCGGCGACGGTGACGCTGGTGACGGTGCTGGGCCTGATTCCGTATATCGCGCTGCAGCTCAAAGCGGTGGCGATGAGCTTCAGCATGATCACCTCGCGCGCGGTGGACGCCGGGCAGGGTGGGTCGATCTGGCATGACAGTGCCTTGTATGTGGCGTTGGCGATGGCCTTGTTCGCGATGCTGTTTGGTGCGCGTCGCGCCGATGCCTCCGAGCACAATCGCGGGCTGGTGCTGGCGATGGCTGCCGAGTCGGTGTTCAAGCTCGGCGCGATGCTGGCGCTGGGTGTATTCGTCTGGTTTGGCCTGAAGGGAGTTCCTGCCGCGCTGCCGGCGCCGGTCAATGCGCAGGAAGGCGGCTTCATCCCGCTGGTGATCCTCGGTGGTCTGGCGATGTTCCTGCTGCCCCATCAGTTCCATGTTGGCGTGGTCGAGTGCCGCGATCCGGCCGATGTGCGCACCGCGCGCTGGTTGTTCCCGTTGTACCTGTTGCTGATCGCATTGCCTATCCTGCCGTTGGCGCGCGCTGGCACGCAGTTGCTGGGTAACAGCGTCCCGTCGGATATGTATACGTTGGCGCTGCCGTTCGCCGCAGGCCATGAAGGTGTGGCCTTGTTCGCCTTCCTCGGCGGCCTCAGCGCGGCCACCGGCATGGTGGTGGTGAGTACGCTGACCTTGAGCCTGATGATCGGCAACCACTGGTTCGCGCCCGGCTTGTTGCGCAGTGCCTGGGCACGTGCCGGCGGCGGCGATCACCGCCGCGAGCTGGTCTGGCTGCGGCGCGCAGGTATCTGCGTGATCATGCTGATGGCCTGGGGCTATAGCCGGTTGATTGGTGGCGGCAATGTGCTGGCCGATATCGGCGCGGTGTCGTTTTCGGCAATGGCCACGCTGGTGCCGGTGCTGGCCTTTGCCATCTGGCGGCCGCAGACGCCACCGCGTGCGGCCATCGCCGGTGTGCTGGCCGGCTTCGCGACCTGGGCCTGGGTGCTGCTGCTGCCTTCGTTGCTGGAAAGCGGCGGGCGTACACCGGCATGGCTGCTGCAGGGCCCGTTCGGGTGGCAGTGGCTTGCACCGCAGGGCTTGTTTGGCCTGACCGGCTGGACGCCGTTGGGGCGCGCAGTAGGCGCCAGCCTGTTTGTCGGCACCGCGGTGACGTTGTTGGCGATGGCCTGGCGGCGCGATACGCCAGACCGTATCAGCCGCAATCTTGATGCCGATACCCTGCGCGACGCCGGCCGTCGCTTCCTGCCTTATGAGCGGGTGCAGCGCTTGCTGGCCGACGCGCCGCGCAGTGGCGCGGTTCCAGCGGCGATCGAGGCCAGTGTTGAACGTGAGTTGTCGGCGGTGCTCGGCGCCGCCTCCGCGCGCCTGCTGCTGGACGCGGCGCGGCGCGAGGGCAATGAGTTGGCAACGGTGGCGGCCATCGTCAGCGAGGCCTCGCAGGATCTGCGTTTCAGCCAACAGGTGCTGCAGGCGGCGCTGCAGAACATGAGCCAGGGCATCAGCGTGATCGACCGCGAGCAGCGGCTGGTGGCGTGGAACCGGCCGTATGCGCGCATGTTTGGATTCCCCGATGAGCTGCTGCAGGTGGGCCGCCCGATCATCGATCTGACCCGCTGGGCATTGCAGGCAATGCCCGCACGCGGCGGCGACGAGCGTGCCGTGGACCGGCGCCTGGCGTTCATGCGCGCCGGTACGCCGCATTTGACCGAACGCGTATTCCCCGATGGCAGCATCGTCGAGATCCGCGGCAATCCAATGCCTGGCGGCGGCTTTGTAGCCACCTTCACCGATGTCACCGAGTTCCGCCGCAGCGAGCGCGAGCTCAAGCGCAGCAACGAAACCCTGGAGCAGCGCGTGGGCGATCGTACTGCCTTGCTGGAGTCGGCCAAGCGCGAGGCGGAGCGCGCCAACGATGCCAAGAGCCGCTTTCTGGCGGCGGTCGGCCACGATCTGTTGCAGCCGCTGCATGCCGCGCATCTGTTCACCGATACGCTGGCGCAGCAGGTGGAATCCAGCCAGCAGCAACAAACGGTGGTGCAGATCCGCGGTGCACTGGATTCAACGACTGACCTGTTGACGGGTTTGTTTGATATGTCGAGGTTGGAAGCCGGTGGTCTGGTGCCACAGCCGCGCGATCTGCCGTTGGCCGAAGTGCTGGATCCGTTGGTTTCCGAGTTCCGCGCCTTGGCCACCGCACGCGGGCTGGAGTTCCACTACGTGCCTACCCGCGCCTGGGTCAACAGCGACCCGCAGTTGCTGCGCCGGGTACTGCAGAATTTCCTCGCCAACGCGGTGCGCTATACCCATGCGGGCGGCGTGTTGCTGGGCGTGCGCCGTGATGGTCAGCGCCTGCGCGTGGAAGTGCATGACACCGGCCCGGGCATCGCCAAGCAGGAACAGCAGCGCATATTCGAGGAGTTCCGGCGTGGCGAGGAGAGCAGCGGGCAAGGGCTCGGTCTTGGGCTGGCAATTGCCGACCGCATTGCCGGCCTGCTGCATGCGCCGCTGCGCCTGCGCAGCGAGAAAGGGCGGGGCACGGTGTTCTCGGTGTCACTGCAGCTTGCGGTGTCGGCGCAGGTAGCGGTGGCGCCATGGCTGCGCAGTGCGGCAACGTCGGGCGGTGTGCCGGTGCTGGTGGTCGACAACGATCCGGTTGCCTTGCAGGGCCTGGCCGGCCTGTTGCGTGGCTGGGGCTACCACGTGGCCGAAGCCTCCGGCGAAGCACAGGCGGTGGCGGCATTGCAGGCCTTGCCGGCGAGCCTGTGGCTGTTCGACTACAACCTGGATGACGGTGATACCGGCACTGCTCTGCAGCTGCGGCTGAGCGAACGTTTCGGCGCGCGACCAACCCTGATCCTCAGTGCCGACGACGGCCTGGCTACGCGCCGGGAGGTGTTGGAGCAGGGACTGACGCTGCTGCACAAGCCGGTGCGTCCGTTGGCGCTGAAGTCGATTCTTGATCGGCTATTGGCGGCCGATGCGTTGAGGCCAGGCGCGGGGCGGCGGGAGTCTTAGGCGCCGCATTTTCTCCACGTAGCCCGGGTAAGTGCGGCGCACCCGGGAGAACCTTGCGATATTCCCGGGTGCGCTGCGCTTACCCGGGCTACAGGCCCTACGCGCTTTATCGCAGCCTGAAGGTTAGTTGCTAGCGTTCCCGCAATAAGCCGCATGCAAGGCCTGCATCACGCCCATTGCAGGGCTGTCGGCCAGTGCATAGAAAATGCTTTGTGCTTCGCGGCGAGTGCTGACCAGCTCGGCTTCGCGCATCACCGCCAGGTGCTGTGACAGCGCCGACATCGACAGGCCTACCTGCGCCTGCAGTTCGCCTACCGAAGCCTCGCCCTCCACCAACCGGCACAGCACGCGTAGCCGCGCCGGGTGGGCCAACGATTTGAGCAGCTGCGCGGCTTGTTCAGCGTGCGCCTGCATTTGTTCCATATCCATGTCTGAAGCTGGCATCAGGGGCTTGCGTTCCGGGCTTGTGCTTTACGGATGACTAGTTTAATTTAGAAAAAGCTAAATTAAAAGCAAGGCCCTCTCAATGAGCCAGACGCAGATCTCATCGCCGGTGGTCGAGCCGTTCTACGACAAGGACACCGGCACCTTCAGTTATGTGGTCTATGACCAGATCGGCGGCATGGCCGTCATCATCGATCCGGTGCTGGATTACGAGCCGGCCGGCGCACGCATCAGCACCGTGTCAGCGGATGCGCTGCTGGCATTCGTGCGCAGCAAGCTGTTGACGGTGGCCTGGATTCTGGAAACCCATGCGCACGCGGATCATCTCAGCGCGGCAGGCTATCTGGCCGATCAACTGCAGGCGCCGGTGGCCATTGGCCGCGGCATCGTGCAGGTGCAGCAGCACTTCAAGGCCGTGTTTGGCCTGGGCGATGCGTTCGTTGCCGATGGCAGCCAGTTCGACCGCTTGTTCGAGGATGCGGACAGCTTCAACGTCGGTGGATTGACTGCACGGGTGATCGCCACGCCTGGGCATACCGATGACAGCCTGACCTATGTGATCGGTGATGCGGCGTTCGTCGGTGACACCGTGTTTGCCGCAGATACCGGCACCGCGCGTTGCGACTTCCCCGGCGGCGATGCGCATCGCCTGTACGCGTCGATCCAGCGCATCCTGGCCTTGCCGGCCGGGACGCGCATCTACCTGTGCCACGACTACCCGGGCAATCGCCGCGAAGCACAGGCACTGAGCTCCATCGACGAGCAGAAGCAGCACAATCTGCATCTCAAGGGCGGTGCCGACGAGGCCAGCTTCGTACAGATGCGCGAGCAGCGTGACGCAACGCTGCCGGTACCGAAGCTGATCCTGCCGGCATTGCAGGTGAATATCCGCGGCGGGCGCTTGCCCGAGCCCGATGCCAACGGCGTGCGCTACTTGCGCTTGCCACTGGACCAGATCGGGAAACCGCAATGACCGGCTGGATGCTGGCCTTGGCCGGTGGCGTGTTGATCGGCTTGGCCGCCACGCTGTTGCTATGGCTGACCGGGCGTATTGCCGGCATCAGCGGCATTGTTGGCGGAGTGCTGATGCCGCGCAGCGGTGACGTGGCCTGGCGCGGCGCGTTCCTGATCGGCCTGATTGGCGCCGGTGCCGCGTATCTGTGGCTGGTGCCGGGCGCTTACACACCGCGCCAGGGCTTTCCGCCCGTGCTGCTGGTTGCAGCGGGGCTGCTGGTGGGTTTTGGCACGCGCATGGGCAATGGCTGCACCAGCGGCCACGGCGTCTGTGGCTTGGGGCGCTTGTCCGTGCGTTCGTTCGCTGCCGTGCTGACCTTCATGGCGACGGCGGTTCTGACCACCTACATCGTCAGGCACGTGGCATGAGTACGTCGCGTATCACCTGGGCGGCACTGGTTTCCGGCGCGCTGTTCGGCCTTGGCCTGGCGTTGTCGGGCATGACAGATCCGCAGCGCATCCTCGGTTTCCTCGATGTATTCGGCGATTTCGATCCGGCCCTGCTGTTCGTGCTGGGTGGCGCCGTCGGCACAACGATGTTGCTGTTCCGTTTCGTGCTGCGACGGCCGGCGCCGGTATTTGCCGAGCGTTTCCAGATCTCGGATCTGCGCCGCATCGACCGGTCATTGCTGATGGGTGCGGCCTTGTTCGGCATCGGCTGGGGACTGGCTGGTTACTGCCCGGGCCCGGCGCTGGTCGGCCTGGGCGTGATGTCGCCGGAGGCGCTGTGGTTTGTGCCGGCAATGCTGGCGGGCATGTTGCTGCACAAGGCAACCCATCGGAGCGGCGGCTTGTAGGAGCGGCGTAAGCCGCGAAGCTGGAAATGGCTCCGACATCGGAGCCAATGCAATCAGGAGTGCGTGGGATTGGTTTGGCCGGACCGGGTGGTGTACCAGCTTCGCGGCTGACGCCGCTCCTACAAACCTACGGCCGGGTCACACCGCTTGGCGCGCTGGATCGCACAGCTTCAGCTCGGGCATTGCTGCGCAAGCTGGTTGGCAGAGGAACACTGTGGGAGCGGCGTGAGCCGCGAAACGGGTATCAGCTCCGGCACCGGAACAACTGCAATCAGGGGTGCGTGTGGTTGAACAGGCCGCGAGTTGCCAGTTCGATAGCTTCGCGGTTTACACCGCTCCCACAAGAATCAAAAGCGGTGGTCACACCGCCTGGCGTGCTGGATCGCTCAGTTCCAGTTCGCGCAGTACCACGCTGGCCTGGGTGCGGTTGCGAACCCCGAGGCGTTCGAAGATGGCCGATAGATGGGCCTTGACGGTGCGCTCCTGCACATCCAGGCGGTCGGCGATCTGCTTGTTGAGCAGGCCTTCGGCAACCAGCGCCAATACCCGGAACTGCTGCGGCGACAGACTGGCCAGGCGCGCGGCCAGTTCGCTGTCGTGGCTGGAGGACTGCGCCCGCGATACCGCCGCGCGCAGCGATGCCGGCAGCCATTGCTCGCAGGCCATGACGCTGCGGATTGCTTCGCGCAGCTCATTCAAACCCGAACTCTTGGGCAGGTAGCCGGCGGCACCGTGGTCTAGCGCACGCCGCACCACGCGTGGATCGTCATTGGCCGAGACCACGATCACAGCCACGCCAGGGTGTTGTGCGCGGATAGCGGCCAGTCCTGCCAAACCGTGATTGCCGGGCATATGCAGGTCGAGCAGGATAAGGTCGGTGTCCGGAGCTGCATCCAGCGCCGCCAGCACGCCTTCCAGCGATTCGGCCTCACGCACCTGCAGTTCGCTGACGGCCTCGCTGGCCGCCTGCCGCAGGGCAGCGCGGAACAAGGGGTGATCGTCGGCAATCAACAGACTGGGCATCAGGCCAGGAACCAGTGGTGGGAAAACAGCAAACAGTAGAGGCGCAGGGGCGGCCAAAAGCAAGGAGCAAGGAGCAAGGAGCAAGGAGTGAGGAGTGAGGAGTGAGGAGTGAGGAGTGAGGAGTGAGGAGTGAGGAGTGAGGAGTGAGGAGTGAGGAGCGAGGAGCGAGGAGTGTGGAGTGTGGAGCGAGGAGTGTGGAGCGAGGAGTGTGGAGCGAGGAGTGTGGAGCGAGGAGTGTGGAGCGAGGAGTGTGGAGCGGAACTGGAGCCGGCTCTGCTCTACCGTTACTCGCTCCTCACTCCTCGCTCCACACTCCTGGCTCCCAGCTCCCAGCTCCCCGCTACTGCTTCACTGCGCTGTCCAGCCACCGTCCATCGGCATCGCTGCGCCGGTGAGGTTGTGCGACTCGCGGCGGCACAGCCAGACCACCATCGCGCCGATGTCTTCGGGCAGCGACATGCGCAGGCTGGGCTGCTTTTCTTCCAGCAGGGCGCGGACGCCGTCATCGCGGCTGCCGCCATTGCGGTGCGCCTGGATCTGCGGCTCGATCAAGGGCGTCTCAACCCAGCCCGGGCAGACGCAGTTGACGGTGACGCCACCGCTCTCACGGTTGCCGGCAGCGGCGTATTCCAACGCCGCTACCTTGCTCAGGCCGACGATGCCGAACTTGCTGGCCACGTACGGGGCCTTGTTCTTCGAGGCGACCAGGCCATGCACCGAGGCGATATTGACCACCCGGCCGTAGCCGCGCTCGGCCATGCCCGGCAGCGCATGCTGCATGGTGTGGAAGGCAGCGCTGAGGTTGATGGCGATGATGTCGTCCCACTTCTGCGGCGGCTGTTCGGCCAGCGGCGCGGCGTGCTGGATGCCGGCGCAGTTCACCAGGACGTCGATGTTGCCCCAGGCCTGCACGGCTTCGAGCATGTGGGCGATCTGGTCGGGCTTGCGCAGGTCGGCATCGAAGTGCCGCGCCTCGCTGCCGGTGTCGGTGACGCTGGCCAGCGCCGCATCGATCTGCTCGGGCGTGCCCAGGCCGTTGATGGCCACGCGGGCGCCGGCGTTGGCCAATGCCTGCGCGATGGCCAGGCCGATGCCGGAGGTACTGCCGGTCACCAATGCGGTGCGGCCTTGCAGGAAGCGGTCCATGGGGGGACTCCGATGCTATGGGGGATGGTGGAAACGTAGCAGCAGCAGCGCTAAAAGCGTGTGGTACTTAAGTACGATGAGCCGGCCGTGGTTGCTCTGCTAGGGTGCGTCCATGAGCCAATCCCTATTGCGCGCCGCCTGCGGCCTATTTGTCGGACTGAGCCTGGCCTCCTGTGCCAGCGGCCCAGCGTCCAAGCCCGTGGAGTCTTCCATGTTCAGCAACGAACTCCGCAGCGAACACCGTGGCAGTGATGACCTGCTTACCGCCGGGCTGGGCCTGGCCGGCCTGCGCAGCATGGCGCCACCGGCCTTTGCCGATGCCAGCGCACCGACCGTGGATGAGCTGCGCCGTCGCGCGATGTGGGGTAGCTGGCGCGGCATTGCCGACCTCGCTCCGGGCGGTGGTTACGGCGAACTGTTCGGCAGCCTGCAGAGTGTGCCCGGCCGCGAGTATGCGGCGTTCGCACGCCTGCCCGGTGCCAAGCAGCCGCATCGCGTGCTGGCGCAGATTCCGGACAACTTTGATACCGCCAAGCGCTGTGTGCTGGTCGCACCGGCATCGGGGTCGCGTGGCATCTACGGCGCGGTGTCGGTCGCCGCTGCCTGGGGCCTGCCCAAGGGCTGTGCGGTGGTCTATACCGACAAGGGCGCCGGCAGCGACTACTACGATCTGAACGCGCAGATGGGTGTGCGTGCCAACGGCAGCATCGGTGCCTTGGGTGAAGTCAGCGACCTTGCGTTCGTGCCGGATGCGCCGGTCAATGCAGCGGGTGTCGCCTTCAAACATGCGCATTCCAAGGACAACCCGGAAGCCGACTGGGGGCGCCACGTAAAACAGGCGGCCGAGTTCGCGCTGTTGGCCCTGGCACAGGCCTATCCGCAGGCGGCTCCTTTTACGTTCGAGAACACCCGCATCATTGCCGTGGGCATCTCCAATGGCGGCGGCGCGGTGCTGCGTGCGGCCGAGTTGGAAGGTGACTGGCTGGATGCCGTGGTAGCCGGTGAACCCAGCATCTATTCCAGCGGCGCCGGTGCACGTGCGCTCTACGATTACAGCACCGAGGCGGCGTTGTTGATGCCGTGCGCGCAGCTGCACATGAGCAACCTGCCGCAGCCGCCGATGACTGCCGCGCTGCAGGCCGGTGCCGCCGTGCGTTGTGCAACTTTGGCAGCGGAGGGTGTGATCGGTGGTGCGACACCGGCAGCGCAGGCCAAGACGGCCTACGAGCTGATGCTCAGCAAGGGCTGGACCGACGAATCGCTGCGTGCTGGCGCCTTGTCCACCGGCTTTGATCTGTGGCGCGCGATCTCGGCAACGTATGCCTCGGCCTATGGCCGCTATGGCGTTGGCGAGCATCCCTGCGGCTTCAACTTCGCCGCACAGAATCCGGACTTCTCGCCGCGCGCGGCAAGCGCCATTGAGCGTGCTGCGTGGATCTCCGACGGCAGTGGCATTCCGCCGGGTGCCGGCGTTGGCCTGCTAGACAGCAAGGTGGCCTTGCCGGACCTGACCTATGCAGGGCTCAAGTGCCTGCGTGGTCTTTGGGACGGGCAGGGTGAAGACGCCAGGCGCGTACAGGCGGGTATCCAGGCCACGCATGCTGGTTTGCCGCGCAAGGGGCTGCCGGTGATGGTGGTACACGGTGCCGACGATGGCCTGATTCCACCGGCTTTCAGCAGCGCACCGTATGCGGCGGCGGCCAAGGCGGCCGGCCGTGAGGTGAGCTATTGGAAGGTGCGCAATGTGCAGCACTTCGATGGTTTCCTCGGCCTGCCGGATTACGGCTCGCGCTACCTGCCGCTGCTGCCGTATGTGTATGAGGCCCTGGATCGGGTGCAGGCACGCCTGGACAAGGGCACGGCCTTGCCGGCTGATGCAGTGATTGCGACCACGCCGCGTGGGGGTAAGCCGTTGACGGCTGAGAACCTGGCGATGCCGAAGTAAACGCTTCTGCCCCCTCCCTTGTGCGAAGCGCACGGGGCGCTTGAGCCCCCTCCCTTTGCCGAAGGCAAGGGGAGGGTTGGGGAGGGGTTGGTTTTGCTCCACGCTGTTGGTTCTGTGGCTTCGCGGCTTACGCCGCTCCTACAGCGAGCAGATGCAATGTGATTGCAGAGGTCTCCGCCGCTTGGTTGTGGTGAGCTTCGCGGCTTACGCCGCTCCCACAAAAAAGCAGTTGCATGCACGCTGATGGCATCATTGGCCAATGCATACCTTGAACTCTCCTTCCCGGGTCATACCGGCTGCTCTCTACCAGCGCGAGCGCTGGCGTAATGGCCTGGGTTGGACGCGCGAAATCCTGCGTCTGCCCGAGCAGGGCGACTGGCAGCTGCGCCTGTCCATTGCCGAGATCGAGCAGGATGCGGCTTTCTCCGCATTCCCAGGTGTTGAACGCGAGCTGGTATTGCTGCAGGGCGAAGGCCTGCGCCTGCGCTTCGCTGATGGCCGCTGCGAAACCTTGCTGCCGCCGTATCAGCGGTTGCGGTTTGCCGGTGAGGCGGAGCTGGTTGGCGAGTTGGTGGATGGGGTGACCCAGGACTTCAATCTGATGTGGCGCCGTGATGCCTTGCAAGCCGAACTGCTGCATCGGCCGCTGGTTGGCAACATGTTGTTCTTCACCGAGCCACAGGCCGCATGGGCCATCCATCTATTGGCCGGCCATGCTGAGTTCGAGGGTGGTGTGCTGCCGGCGATGTCGGCCGGCGATACCGCATGGCTTGGCGCCGGTGAGCGGCAACGCTATACGCTCAGCGGCGGCGGTGAGGTGTTGGCGATAAAGGTGATGCCGGTTGTGGGAGCGGCGTAAGCCGCGAAGCCAGATAGCCAACAGCGCAAAGCTTCACCTGTAGTGCCGAGCCATGCTCAGCATGGGTATTACCGGGAACGCTTCTGCCGAGCATGGCTCGGCACTACGGTTGGGATTGTTTGTAAGGCTTCTGCCGAGCATGGCTCGGCACTACCGATGGGATTGTTTGTAGGGCCTCTGCCGAGCATGGCTCGGCACTACCGGTTGGTTGCGATGGTCAGTAGACGTCGCGACGATAGCGGCCGGCGATACGTAGGGCCTGATGTGCGTCGGCACCAATCGCATCGATGATGACCTTGTCCACCGCCGGGGCCATGCCTTGCAGGCTGCCGCAGACCAGCAGGGTGGCGCCATCGTCCAGCCATTGTCGCAGCACCTCGCTGTGCGCAGCCAATGCGTCCTGCACGTAATGGTAGGCGCCATCATCGCGACTGAAGACCGTATCCAATCGCTCGATTCCACCCTCGCGCTGCCATTGCCGCAGCTCGTCGCCGAAATGGAAGTCGTGCGCCACGTTGCGCTCGCCGAACAGCAACCAGTTGCGGCGCGCGCCTGCATCGATACGGGCGCGTAGATGCGCGCGCAGGCCGGCGATGCCGGTGCCGTTGCCGATCAGAACCAGCGGCGCATCGTTGCCGGGTGGATGGAAATTGCTGTTGCTACGCAGACGCAGATCAATGCTGTCGCCGGGCTGGGTGTAATCGCAGAGCCAGCCGCTGGCCAGGCCAGGACTGCCATCGGGGCGTAGCTGCCGGCGCAGCATCAGCTGCAGGCTGCCCTCCGTTGGCATCGATGCGATCGAGTATTCGCGGTGTGGCAAGGGTTTGAGGCTGGCGGCCAGGGCGTCGACATCCCGGGTTTCGCAGTTGTCGGGCAGGTGCGAAACGGCCAGGGCATCGCGCAGCATGCGGCCATCGGCCAGCACGCTTGCTGGATCAACGTCGTGCGCCTGCAGCCATTGCGTCACCGCGGCAGCGGATTGGCGCGGGCCGATCTCGGCGATGTCGCCGGCCTGCCAGGTAGGCAGCTTGCCGTCCGCCGGTTGCAGCTGCAGGTGGAATACCTTGCCGCCGATGCTGCCGGGGTTGAGAACTTCGCGCTTGCGCAACAGCCAGGATTGATAGGCCGGCACGCTCCAATCACTTGCCTCCGTGCTTGAGCCGCCGAGCTGGCCCAGCAGCTGCTGCCAATGGCGCAGCGCTTCGGCGTCGGCATTGTCGACGTCCACGGTGTCAAACAGCGGCTGCGCACCGTGCGCACGCAGCCAGTGATCGAGTTGATGGCCGAACGCGCAGTACTGGTCGTAGGTTTTGTCACCCAGCGCCAGCACCGCGTATTGCAGCTGCGGCAGCTTCAGCGGCTGCGGCATTACCCGGCTCAGGAAGGCGAGGGCGTGATCGGGCGGATCGCCTTCGCCGGTGGTGCTGACGATGAACAAGGCCTGGCGACTGCTGTCGAGCAGTGCCGCATCCACCTGGTCGATAGCGCGCAGACGGGTTTTGTGGCCGGCAGCACGCAGCTGTGCCGCCGTGCGCTGCGCCAGTTGCTGGGCAAAGCCGGTCTGGCTGGCCCACACCACCAGGATGGGCGGTTCCTTGCTGTCACCGACCTCATCGTCGCGTTGGCGGGTACACCACCACAGGGCGAAACAGGCAGCTGCGTAGATCGCCAACGCTGTCAGGGCCATCCACCACTGTGGCGCCAGCGGCGGCGCCGGCCACCAGCGTTCGCCCAGGTGCAGGCGCAGTAGCAGCAGGGCGATCAGCAACAGGCCCAGGCCAACGGCGAGGTTGCCCAGCAGTGCGCGCGTGGAGCTGTTGCGGTTCATTGCGTGCTGGCGTCCAGGTAACGCTGGAAGGCGGGCGTCATGGTTTCGATCAGGCCATTGCTGCTGCGGGTGATGAAGCGTGCAGCCAAGTCATGGCTGTTGGCAAAGGCCAGACCTTGCTCGGCGCCCATCACGGTCAATGCGGTGGCCCAAGCATCGGCAAGCATGGCATCGCGGGCGATCACGCTGACTGCGGCGGCGGCATGGCTGACCGGCGCGTGGCTGCGCGGGTCCAGGGTGTGGCTGTAGGACACGCCATTGCGTTCAAACTGGTGCCAACGATCGCCGGAGGTGGCTACCGCAAGATCATCCAATGCCAATACGCGCGGCGGATATTCGGCGCCGGCATCTTCTTCCGGAGCGGATTCAACCAGCACGCGCCAGGGTTGGCCATCGGGTTTCAGACCATAGCCGTGCAGTTCGCCGCCTACTTCGACAAGCGCGGCGGTGATGCCGATACGACGCAGCCAGCGGCTGACCAGATCCACGCCGTAGCCCTTGGCGATGGCCGACAAGTCCAGCTGCAGGCCGCCCGGTTGCAGGGCGCTTTGCGTTTGGGGATCCAGCTGCAGTTTCTGCCAGCCGCAGCGTGCGGCGACTTCGGCCAAGCGCGTGGGATCGGGAACGGCCTGCGCGGCGGCATCGGCGCCGAAACCCCACAGCGCGACCAAGGGGGCGATGCTGGGATCGAAGGCGCCTGCACTGCGTTCGGCAATATCGCGCGCGGCGCTGAGCACGCTCCAGAAATCATCGGGTAATGCATGCCAGCTGTTGGCGGCGGCACGGTTGTAACGACTGATATCCGAGCCGGCTTCCCAGGTACTCATCTGCGCGACCACGCGGTCCAGTTCGGCCTGGATGCCAGCATGCAGCGGGTGCAGGTCACGGCTGCGCACAACGACCAGCTTGACGCTCCAGCTGGTGCCCATGGTGTGGCCGCCAAGAGCGGCGATGTCGGAGTTGGAGGACATCGGAAATGATCGGCTAGGCGGTGTTGCTTCTCCCGCGAGCGGGAGAAGGTGCCCCGAAGGGGCGGATGAGGGGAAGCTTTTGCTTCTTTCGACCGACGGCAGACTTCAGGAGCCCGACTCCGGCCTTGCCCTCACCCCAACCCCTCTCCCGCAGGCGGGAGAGGGGCTATGAGCGCATGAGCTTCGGAGTGCTTCTTCTCCCGTTTACGGGAGAAGGTGCCCCGAAGGGGCGGATGAGGGGGAGCTTTTGCTTGTTAAGGCCGACAGCCGACTTCAACTGCGCTGCTTCGGCTTTACCCTCACCCCAACCCCTCTCCCGGCGGGAGAGGGGCTTTGAGCATTACTGCGGCAGCACTTCCAGCGTGCCTACGTAGCTCAGGCGGCGGACGCTGGCTTGCGGGATCGAGGTCTTGTTGTCCTCGGTGCCGGTTTCCAGCCAGTACATGCCAGCCTGCGGCCAGGTCACCGAGAACTCGCCATTGGCGTCGGTGGTGACCTTGATCTCTTCCTGGGCGTTGCGGTAACGGGTGCCACCGCGGGTGATCTCGACTTCCAGACCCGCATGCGGCTTGCCGTCGACCAGCAGCTTGAACTTGGCCTGCTCACCGGCGAACAGATCATTCGGGTGACCCACTGCAACCAGCTCCATGCCCTTGCCGGTCGGCTGCAGCGCGGTGTCGTTCGGCTTGCCGTTGGTGACGAAGGTTTCGATGCGGCCGGCGGTCTCGGAGACCTTCAGGTCCTTGGCGTCCTTCGGCACTTCGGTGGCGAAGGTGGCGGCGTTGCCGCGCCAGCGCTTGGGCTTGCCGTCTTCCTGCCAGTTGGCCGACAGGCCGGCATTGACGGTGGCCAGGCGGTAGGTGCCCTGCTGGGTCAGCTCGACATCGAACACGCTGCGGTACTTGCCGGTGGCCGCGTTCTGCGGCTGCACGGTGCTGCCGTCCGGTGCGGTGATCACCAGGTTGTCCAGGCGCAGCGGCACGTGGTTGAAATAGAACAGGTCGTTGGACACGGCCGCATCCACCGTGATCCACGGGTTGGTACCGGCAATAACGGTCTGCGACGGCTGCAGCCAGGCCTTGTGGGCGGCGGCGGAGAAGGGCAGCGCGGCGGCAATGGTGGCAGCAAGCAGGAGGGAACGCTTCATCGGTTGGCTCCGTTGGTAATGGGGATCAGGGTTTGACGGCAAGGGTGACGGCGCCGAGTTCGGTGCTGCCTTGGGCACTGCCGTTCTGGGCGGCACGGGCCGGCCAGCTGAAGGGAATCTTGACCAGCTCGCGGCCACCGACTTCACGTGCGGCTTCCACCACCAGCGTGTACTGGCCGGCGGGCAGGGCGCGCAGCTGCGGCTGACGATCGTTGAAACTGAGCTGGTGCTTGCCGACCGGACGGGTCGGGCCGGTCACGCCATCCACCGGCACCTGCAGGGTGCGGCCGCTTTTGCGCCACCACTGGCGCAGGTCCGGCAGCCACTTGGTGCCATGGCCTTCGGCGGTGTCCTTGAGCTGGTACCAGACCGACAGATTGGCGGCGACCTGCTGGTCGGCACCTTCGATCCACACCGCCACATACGGGCGGTGGTACTCGGCCACGTTGAGCTTGGGCACTTCGACGTTGACGTCGAGGCTGGCGGCGTAGGCGGCAGGAGCGGTAGCGATCAGGCCACTCAGGGCGATGGTCAGGGTGACGCGCATGGTGCGACTCCGGGAAGGGCGACGGTCAATGGATGAGGAGCAGGGCGATCAGCAGCGGGATCAGCAAACCCAGGCCGACCAGCGGCCAGGTCATGCGCCGCTGCCGCGCATGCAGATGCAACAGGAACAGGCCGGTGATGCAGAACACCAGACAGGCCACCGCGAACACGTCGAGGAACCAGCCCCAGCCCGGACCGGCGTTGCGGCCCTTGTGCAGATCGTTGAAATACGAAACCCAGCCGCGACGGGTTTTTTCAAACTCCAGCGCACCGGTTTCGCGGTCGATGCTCAACCAGGCATCGCTGCCGGGGCCGGGCATGGACAGGTAGATTTCTTCCGGCGACCACTCGGCCTCGCGGCTGCCGATGGACACCTCCAGACGGTTGGACAACCAGTCGGAAACGCGGGCGGGCAGCGGTGCATTGCCGTCCTGGCGATCACCCAGCGCCTTGAGTACAGGTGCTGGCAGTTCCAGCTGCAGGTTCTGCACCTGCGGCTTGGCTTCGATCTTGGACGCGTGGTTCAAGGTGATGCCGGTGAGAGAGAACAGCAGCATGCCGATCAGGCACACCGCCGAGCTGATCCAGTGCCACTGATGCAAGGTGCGCAACCAGAACCCACGGTTGGCTTGGTGTTGCACGGTAGTGGCGGCGCTGCGGTCTGCGGACACGGGGATCAGGGGTGTTGAAGGATGACGATTAGAGCACTAATGAGAATGATTCGCAATTTGTGCTGTGCTATGCCCCCTCCCTTTGCCGGAGGCAAGGGGAGGGCCGGGGAGGGGTAGCTTTTGATCTGGCTGTTGCTTGGGTTCTGGATCTAGGCCTGAAGCTGGAAGCAAGATCAAAAGCTACCCCTCCCCAACCCTCCCCTTCACTGCGTGAAAGGGAGGGAGCGGTGTTGCTTGTGCTGGAAACGTTTGTGGGGCTGCGGCGTTGACAGGCGGGTGGGCAAGCGCTCAGCGCTGCCCGTGCCCAGCTACACCAATCAGAACTTCGCGTTCAACGACAGCCAGTAGCTGCGGCGCTGTTCCTTCACTGCATAGTCGTCGACGCAGCTGTACTCGCTCGGCGAGCTCAGGATGCAGGACTGCGAGACGAAATCCTTGTCGAACAGGTTGTTGACGCGCGCGTTGACGGTGAGCCAGTCGTTGAGCTTCCAGCTGCCGCCCAGGTGGAAGGTGGTGTAGTCCTCGTAATAACGCACGGTCGAGTTGCTGACGCCGCCCACGTTGGACACCAGCGTGTCGCGGTAACGGTCGTAGCGGCCTTCGCCGATCAGGCTCAGGCTGATGGCGTCGTTGAGCTGCCAGTTGAGGCTGGCATTGGCCATGTGCTTGGCCGGGTTGCCGGCAATCGGCCGGCCCTTGGTGGCGCCGCTGGTCTGCTCGCTCTTGGTGTAGGTGTAGTTGCCGCGCAGCTGCAGGTTGTCCAGCAGGTCCACATGGCTGGCCAGCTCAACGCCGCGGGTTTCGGCCTTGTCCAGGTTCACGCTCTGGCTGAAAACGCTGTAACCCAACGCTGCCCAGCCCGGGCCCACGTCCACACAGTAACCGCTGTTGGCCGGGGCCACTTCGCAGTTGGCGAAGCTGCCGCCGCTGGCGATCTTGTCGTCGAAGCGGTTGAGGAAGGCGGTGGCGTTGAAGCCCCAGCGGCCGCCATCGTAATAGGTGGCGATTTCGTAGTTGGTGCTGGTTTCCGGCTTCAGGTTGGGCGAGCCCACCATCGGGATCACACCCTGGCCGCCGAAACCGGTCACACCGGGGAACAGCTGGTCCGGGCGCGGGGTTTTGTAGCCGGTGCTGATGCCACCCTTGACGGTCCACGCATCGCTGGCATTCCACACCAGGTAGGCACGCGGGCTGACATGGCTGCCGAAGATGTTGTGGTCGTCGTAACGCAGGCCGAAGGTGGCGGTGAGCGCGTCGGTCAGCGCCCAGTTGTCTTCGGCAAATACCGACCAGGTGCGGTGCTTCTGCTTGACGTTGTCGCGGTAGCCGTTGCCGTCCATGCCGAACACGCCGTCGGTCATGTCGGTGTTGTTGTACTGGCCGCCGACGGTGACCTTGTGCGCGCCGAAACTCAGGTCAAGCATGGTGTCCAGCACCAGTGCGTCCAGTTCCATGGTGCGCAGTGGGCGCGGCAGGAAGGCCTGCAGGCGTGCGCGTTCGGCGTCATTGAGCACCGACAGGTTGCCGCTGGCCATGTTGCAGTTGGCGGCCTGGCCGCGGCGACGGCAGACATCGTTCCAAAGGGTCTGCAGGTCGGCGCGTTCGTCCAGGGTCAATGGCAGCGAGCGGCCCAGGTTGTTGCTCTGGGTGCGCGACAGGCTGGTCTGCCAGGTGCCGAAGTCGTAGCGGCCCTGGTGGGTCAGCGAGAGCTGGTCCAGCTCATAGCGCTGGTAGGCGGTATAACCAACGCGCGGCTGCACCACGCGACGGGTGGTGGTGCCACCGTTGCCATTGGGAATGGTCGCCACGCCGCTGCGCCATAGGCTTTCGGCGCTGTCCAAGGTGCCGGTCTGGCCCTTGCTGTTGTCGTACTTCTGGCGCGAGACGTCGTAGTCCAGCCACAGGTCGTGGTTTTCGCTGGCCTTGAAGTTCAGGCGGATGCCGCTGTTCCAGTTGGTGTTGGCCACGGCCTTGCCGCCGCCGCCAAAGCCGAGCGCACGTTCCCACTGGCTGCCATCGGGCAGCGGCAGCGAATCCCATTCCGGGCGCGATTCGTCGATGTCATACCAGCTGCCGCGCACGGTCATGCCCAGACGATCCTTGATCAGCGGGCCGCTCAGGTACAGGTCGGTAGTGCGGGCATCGCCGAAAGCATCTTCCTGCTGCACGGTGAAACCCTGCGTCACCGAGCCGTGCCATTCGTTCTGGTTGCGACGGGTGATGATGTTGATCACCCCGCCCATGGCGTCGGCGCCGTACAGGGTCGACATCGGGCCGCGCACCACTTCGATGCGTTCCACTGCATCCAATGGCGGCATGTAGGCGAACTGGCCGCCGCCGAAGTTGTTCGGGTACAGATTGCCGACGTTGCTCTGGCGGCGGCCATCGATCAGTACCAGCGTGTATTCGGACGGCATGCCACGCATGGAGATGGTAGCGCGGCCGTTCTTGTCGGTGGTTTCCATGCCGACGTCGATGCCTTCAACGTCGCGCAGCGCATCAACAAGGCTGGTGTAGGGGCGCAGTGCCAGTTCTTCGCGGCTGACCACGCTGATGCTGGCTGGCGCGTCGGTGATCTTCTGCTCGAAACCGCTGGCGGTGACGACCACCTTGTCCAGCGTGGTGGGCGCGCCGCTGCCGTTGGCATGGGCGCTGGCGCTGAGGGCGCCGAGCACGGCGAGGCTGAGCAGTTGGCGGGAAACGGACACACGGCGACGCTGGCACAGGGCCATGGGAATACCTCGAACAAGGGAATGCAGGCTGCAGCCGTCTACACCGCAAACGCGGGCGCAGGCAGGGACGGGCTGGAAAGGAAGGGGTGTAACGCGAGCGCCTGGGCGCGGAGCATCAGCTCAACGGGGGCGCTTGCCCGCGCTGCTGGCGCGGGCTGGCCAAGGCATGGCCGATGACCGGCTCGGATACCGGGATGACCACACGGGCCGTGCTGGGCTCGCTGGCTGCAGGCAGTAGCTGCCTGGCATTGGGCAAAGGCGGAATGGCGCGTGCTGCGCGCAGCTGGCTTGCCTTGCGAAGTTTGGCTGGGCTTTCTTCTTCAAGGTGGCGCTCGCCACCCTGACGCTCTTCGGCAGGCGCCGATGCATTGCTGTTTTCCGCAACGCCGAGCCGGGCCAGCGGGGAGCCGCTGTGGCAGAGCGAGGCCAGCAGCGACAACAACAGCAACAGACACAAGGCCAACGGGCGCAGACTGACAACGCCGGATGCGGCGGTGCTGTATGCGTGTTTGCGCTGTGGTTGCTGCATGCGTATCCCCGGATTGCGGACGCGGCCAACAGGGCCGATGTGCGCGGTGCGGCATTGTAGATACGATTCGTTAACTTTTGCAAATGAGAATTGATAGCAACATGACAATTATCAGTCCGCTGCCGTTGGCTGATGCGCGCGCCGCGCTGTCAGTGGCGTTGATTCGTTGGAGCTGTCCGGTGCGCGTGGCAAAGGAAGGCCGCGGCTTTTGTAGCCCGGGTAAGCGCAGCGCACCCGGGGGCAGGGATCGGCCGGATTCTTGGATTCTCCGCGAACAGCCCCGGGTGCGCTGGGCTTACCCGGGCTACTGGACTACGCAGCTACTGCGATGACGATGGGACCGGCAACGCTCAGGTCTGCGCCCATTGCCGCAGCAGGTTGTGATAGATCCCGGTCAGGCTGACCAGTGAGGGGTGCTGCGGGCAGTCCAGGGTGAGTTGCTGGATGGAAGTGTCCATTTCCCACAGCAGGCGCCGGTGGGCTTCGTCACGCACCATGCTCTGCACCCAGAAGAACGACGCCAGGCGCGCGCCGCGGGTCACCGGCTGCACCTTGTGCAGGCTGCTGGAGGGGTAGACCACCAGGTCACCGGCTGGCAGCTTCACCTCGTGCTCGCCATAGGTGTCACTGATGATCAGTTCGCCGCCTTCGTATTCTTCCGGCTCGCACAGGAACAGGGTGCACGACACATCCGAGCGCAGCTGCTCGCCCTGGCCCAGGTTCATCACCGCGCCATCGACATGGAAGCCGTAGTTGCCGCCACCGCTGTAACGGTTGAAGCGCGGTGGCAGGTACTTCAGTGGCAGCGCGGCGCTGAAGAAGGAAGGGTTGCTGGCCAGCGCCAGCAGTACGGTTTCTCCCAGTTCACGGCGCAGCGGCGAGTTTTCCGGCAACTGCTCGTTGCGCTTGGCATGGGTGCCGAGATGGCCAACGGTCTCGCGGCCATCGGTCCAGTCAGCCGCATCCAGTTTCTGGCGAAAAAGGGCGACCTGTTCGAGGCTGAGTACGTTGGGGATATGCAGCAGCATGGGAGTTCCTCGGGGCCTGGCTCAGGCTACCAGTGCGCGGATCTGCGGATGGGGAGAGGCGGCCAGTTCCGGCACGATATTCGCCATGAACGCCGGGCTGCCGTTGGCCAATGCCAAGCGCAGCCACTGCACGGCGGGCTCGATCTGGCCTTGTTGCAGCAGGATGGAAGCGAGGTTGGCCTGGCCGCGGAAATCACCGGCCTCGGCCGAGCGTTGATACCAGGCCAGGGCGGCCTGCGGATCGCGTTCGATATCCAGCCCGTCTTCCAGGTGGCGCGCCAGCAGGTTCATCGATTTGGCATGGCCCATGTGGGCAGCCTGCGTATACAGTGCCAGCGCCTTGGGCCGGTCCTGCGCCACGCCACGGCCGGTGGCGAGCAGGTTGGCATGGTTGTACATGCCCCAGTCCAGTCCGGCTTCGGCGGCATTGCGGTACCAGACCGCAGCCAACGAGGCATCCGGCGTGCAGCCCTGGCCCAGTTCATGGCAGCGGCCAAGCATGTTCATCGCCAGTGCGCTGCCGTTGTTGGCGGCGGTTTCGTACCAGAGCAGGGCGGCCTGCTCGTCGCGCGCCACGCCTTTGCCTTCGATGTATAGCTGGGCCAGCAGCAGCTGTGCATCCAGCTGGCCACCCAGTGCAGCCTCACGTATCTGCGCGAACGTGCCTTGCGGGTCGTTCAACAGTTGCTGCGCCAGTACATCGGCATCGCTTGGAAAGGAGTTGGACATCGTCTTGCCTGTGCCCGGCTTTGTTCGGCGTTTGATCGCTGATGGTAGCCATTGCGGGGGATTGCCGTCGCCTGTCGCGGCAGCGGCGGAAAGCAAAACGGCGGCAGGTTTGCACCTGCCGCCGTTGCTGGTCATGCCTGGATCAGAACTTGACGTTCAGTGCCAGCGTGGCCGCGCGACCCGGGGCGATGCTCGCGTAATGCGAGGCGTAGGCCTTGGTGAAATAGGTCTTGTCGGTCAGGTTCTGCACGTTCAACTGCAGGCTGATGTTGTCCTGGATGGCGTAACCGATCATGGCGTCCCAACGGGTGTAGCTCGGCACCCACTTGGTGTTGGCGGCATCGCCGTACTGCTTGTCGACATAGCTTGCACCACCACCGACGGTCAGGCCGAACGGGAACACATAGGTGGTCCATAGCGTGGCGGCATGCTTGGGGGTGTTCGGGAACATGTTGCCGTTGTTCGGCGAGACGATGTACTGGCCTGCCGGGCAGGGCTGGCCGCGCGGTACGGTGACACCGCAGACAAAGCCGTTGTCCTTCAGCTCCGAATCCATGTAGGTATAGCCGCCGGCGACATTCCAGTTGTCGGTGATCTGACCATTGATGCCGATCTCGACGCCATTGATCGCCTTCTTGCCCGCGTTCTGGGTAGTGCCGGTGTCGATGACGACGCGGGCATTGCTCATCTCGGTGTGGAAGATGGCGGCGGTCAGGTTCAAGCGCTTGTCGAGCAGGTCCCACTTGGTGCCCAGCTCGTAGTTCTTGGTTTCCTGCGGCTTGAGGTTTTCGATGGCGGCGCTGATCGAGTCGTTGCCCTCACCGCTGTCCATGCCCGGCGGGGTCGAGGAGGTGCCGTAGGACAGGTAGATGCTGCCGTTGGCGGTCGGCTTGAACACTACGCCAGCCTGGTAGTTCAGGAAGCCGTCGCTGTTGTTGAGCACGGTCGGCGCCTTGTTCAGGACCGGGGTGACCTGCTCGGTGTCGTAGTCGTCCCAGCGCAGGCCGAGGTTGACCAGCCACTTTTCGCTCAGCTCGATGGTATCGAAGGCGTAGACCGACTTGGTCTTGGTGGTCTGGTCGATATCCAGCGCCTTGTCGCTGCGGGTGACCGGGTGGGTGGCCGACCACGGATCCTTCGGGTTCGGGTTGTAGAAATCGGTGCAGTTGTAGCCGGTCGCTGCGCCGGTGGTCTTGCACACCTGGTTGTTGCCGATCGGGTTGTTGGTGCCGGCACCGCCGATCACGTAGCTGCCCTTGCTGCTCTTTTCTTCGCTGTACTCAACGCCAGCGCTGTAGCTGTGCTTCAGACCGCCGGTCTGGAACGCACCGGTCAGGCTCAGCTGGTCGGCAAAGGTCTTGGTGTCGATGGCACGGTTGTTGGTACGGCGCCACAAGGTGCCATACAGGTTCGGGTTGTTCTTGCTGTCGTCCGGCTGGGTCCACAGGTAGTCATTGCTGGTGTTGCCCAGGCGCGCGATGTTGCGCAGCTTGTGCTCGCCGAAGGAGTAGCTGGCATCCAGGGTGCTGATGTCGGCACGGGTGCGCTGGAAGTCCCGGTCAATCAGCCCGTAGTAGTTGTTGCGGTTGGGCACGATCGGCGCACCGACGGTGGTCTTGGTGGCCGGGTCGCCATACGGGAAGCCGCCGGCATCGGGCAGATCGTCGGTTTCCAGGTGGTAATGGCTGGCGATCAGCTGCAGCGGGCCGTTCAGGCCGAAGGCGATGGACGGTGCGATACCCCAGCGGCTGACATTGGCAGCGTCGCGGCCGGCGATGTCGGATTCGTGCTTGAGCAGGTTCAGGCGGGCGGCGATGCCGTCGCCCAGCACGTAGTTGGCATCAACCGTGCCACGCGCATAGCTGTCGGTGCCGATGCCCATGCTGGCACTGGTTTCATTCTTCAGCTTCGGGGTCTTGCTGACCAGGTTGATGCTGCCGCCGCCGGAGTCACGGCCGCCGTAGGCCGAGCTCGGGCCCTTGACCACTTCCAGCTGCTCCAGGTCGAACACTTCGCGGGTCTGCGTACCAACGTCGCGCAGGCCATCGACGAACATGTTGCTCTGGCCATCGAAGCCACGCAGGAACGGGCGGTCACCGGTGGAGTTGCCGCCTTCGCCGGCACCGAAAGTGATGCCCGGAACCATGCGCAATGCGTCGACCAGGTTGGTGGCACCGATTTCCTGGATGGTCTTCTCGGTGACCACGGACACCGACTTCGGCGTATCCAGCAGTTCGGCGGTGAACTTGGGCGAGGACGGCGCGAACCAGCTGCCGCGTACCTGTACCTGATCCAGATCGGTGGCCTTGTTCCTGGCCGAGTCGGCGTCTGCGTCGGCGGCCAGTGCGGTCAGCGGCGAGAAGCCGGCGGCCAGTGTGGCAGTGGCGAGCATGGTGGCGCGCGGTGCGTACTTGCGGGTCTTGATATGGGTCATGGACGGGTATATCCGGGAGAAAAGGACGAGTTGAACCTGACGGGCCGAAGGGCGCCGCGGGTGTCTAGATGGAAAGCGGGATATCGACGGCGACGCGCTGTTGCGCGGGGATCGCCGGAGGCTGCTTAGATGGCGCGCGCGCGGGGCGGGGCGTGGCCGGGATTGAGCAGCAGATAGGGCGCCAGCGGATAGCGCTGGGCGCGCTCCACCGCGTGCTGCAGCAGCGTGTCGCTGGCGGCAGTCATGAAAACGCGGTGGGCGGTAAGCGGAGCAGGCGTGACCGGCGGCGATAGCATCGTTGCCGGGCGCGAGCGGGTGGGGCGGGAGGATTCGCTGCCGGCTTCGCTGATGGCAGCCATCTGCAGCGGCTGCTGCGGGTGGCCCGGTTCAGGCGAAACCAGGCTCTGCGTGTAGCCTTCCACTGCCAGCGGGGCGGCAGCAACCGCCTTGGCCTGCAGGGCCACGGCCCATACCAGCAACATGCCAAACAACAGTGGCAGCCAAAGCAAGCGCTGCCGCACGGAGGCGACAATCAGCGGAGCAGCCTTGGCGGGCGGGTTGGACATGGGGGAGGGTGCGGACCGTTAACATCGCTTTGTCGCGATAGATGCGCATCTTATTGAGAATTGTTTGCGTTTGCAATCCTGATATGAGAGGGACAGCAGGGCATTCAATGGGTACGGATGGGAGGGCTGTTGGTCAGCCCGGGCACGTGTCGGCGGAGGCTGCGGGCCATCGGACGGCTGCGGCACGCCTCCCGATCGCGTCCGTAGCGGGGAAGGCTTGCGCGACTCCCCGCTGTCATGACACCGGGCCTGACACTCAATCGCGGTCGTCGCGCGACCAGATACCGCCGTGTTCGCGCTTGACCGGGAACTTGGGGACGGCAGTGTAGGCCGGGGCGCACAGGGCGCGGCCGTCGCGCACATCGAAACGGGCACCGTGCAGGATGCACTCGATGCTGCCTTCTGCCGCATCCAGCTCGCCGGAGGACAGTTCGAACTCCTCATGCGTGCACTGGTCTTCCAGCGCGTACAGCTCGCCGTCCAGGTTGAACACGACGATGGGGGCACCGGTTACTTCATCGAAGCCGGTCTTCATTTCGCCCGGCAACAGTTCCTCGCTGCTACAGATGAAGGTCCAAGTCTCGCTCATGCGGTGGCCCCGAGCGGCTTTTCCAACACCTCGAACTGCAGGTCGTCGCGCTTGGGTATGCCAAAGCGTTCGTCGCCATACGGGAACGGCTTCTTGATGCCGGTGCGCACATAACCACGGCGTTCGTAGAAGGCGATGAGTTCTTCGCGGCAGTCGATCACCGTCATCTGCATGGTCGGCAGCTGCCATTGCTCGGCGGCATGCTGTTCCGCGCGCTGCATCAGCTGCTTGCCGATGCCGCCGCCTTGGGCGGTGGGGCTGACCGAGAACATGCCGAAGTAGCCGTGGCCGTTTTCATCGGCGACATGGCAACAGGCCTGCAGCTGGCCGTCCTGCTCGGCGAGCAGGATGACGCTGCGCGGGCGGTCGAGGTCGCCCTGGATGCCAGCGGCGTCAATGCGCTGGCCATCGAGGATGTCGGCTTCGGTGGTCCAGCCGACACGCGAGGAGTCGCCGCGGTAGGCGGAGGTGACCAGATCGATCAGGGCCGGGATATCGGCGGCGGTGGCGTTGCGGAAGGTCAGCGTGTTCATGGCATGCATTCTAGCGCTGGGAGCCGGAACGGACGATGGGACGCGTCTGGGGGAGGGGCTGTGCCCCCTCCCTTTCGCGTAGCGAAGGGGAGGGTTGGGGAGGGGTTAGCGCTTCGCCGGCCATGCAGCCGTGGCGTCGCGTCTGTAGTGCCGCGCCAAGCTAGGCAGCAGCTCAAACCGTGAAACCCAGTCCCAGCAAGGCTCGGCACGAACACCCCCCTGACAAATTCTGCCGGCCCCG
>NZ_JBRRBO010000057.1:0-24844 GCF_056756175.1 Stenotrophomonas sp. STEN240
ATGCTCGGCAGAGGCCTTACCGGCAACGTCCCAGCCGAGCATGGCTCGGCACTACAAATGAAGCCTTCCCGGCAATGCCCCAGCGCAGCATGGCTGCGCGTTACCGGTGCGGCAGCAACCATGCGGCCAACCTCGCCGCATCAAACGGCCATTCCAGCTCCCTGCCAGCCGCATCACGCAGCACCGGCACGCGCTGACCGTACTTTTCTTCCAGCACCTCATCGTCGTCAATGAACACACTGTCAAATTCCGGCGCACGCGCCTGCGCCAGCACCGCCAGCGCAAGGTCGCATAAATGGCAATCGTCACGCTGGTACAGAGTCAATCCCATCTGTGCACCTGTCTGCGGAATGCTGCGCTGCATACATGGCCTGCAGCAATGAACCCGTAGAATAGCGGCCATCTCATCGCAGTACGCAGAATCAGCATGTCCGTCAGCACGTTCGACCTGTTCAAGATCGGCATTGGCCCGAGTTCCTCACACACCGTGGGCCCGATGCGCGCGGCCGAGCGTTTCGTCCACCGCTGGCTGCTGGACCCCGGCCAACTGCAGAACACGGTACGCATCCGCGCCGAAGTGTTCGGTTCGCTGGCCCTGACCGGCCGTGGCCACGGCACCGACAAGGCCGTGCTGCTGGGCCTGGAAGGCAACCGCCCCAATGAGATCGACCCGGACATCATCCCGGCCACGCTGGAGCGCATCCGCAGCAGCAAGCGCATCAACCTGATGGGCCAGCGCGAGATCGCCTTCGACGAGAAGCGCGACCTGGCCATGAACAAGCGCCAGAAGCTGCCGTACCACACCAACGGCATGCGCTTCACCGCCTATGACGCCGATGACCAGATCATCGCCACCCGCGATTACTACTCGGTGGGCGGCGGTTTCGTGGTCAACGAGGACGATGCCGCCGATGACCGCATCGTGCCCGACCAGACGCCGATCCCCTACCCGTTCAAGAGTGGCGACGAGCTGCTGGCGCAGGCTGCGCGCAGCGGCCTGAGCATCGCCCAGATGATGTACGAGAACGAAAAGTGCTGGCGCAGCGAAGAAGAGATCCGCGCCGCCCTGCGCGAAATCTGGGACGCAATGCAGTCCTGCGTTACCCGCGGCATCCGTTCCGAAGGCACCCTGCCCGGCGGGCTGAATGTCAGCCGGCGCGCGCCCGCGCTGTACCGCGAACTGTCGTCGCGGCCGGAAGCGGCCATGCGCGACCCCTTGACCACATTGGATTGGGTCAACCTGTATGCCTTGGCGGTAAATGAAGAAAACGCCGCCGGTGGCCGCGTGGTCACCGCGCCCACCAACGGCGCGGCCGGCATCATTCCATCGGTACTGCATTACTACGATCGCTTCTGCCCCGGCAGCAACGAGCAGGGTGTATTCAATTTCCTGCTGACCGCTGCCGCCATTGGCATCCTGTACAAGGAAAACGCCTCGATCAGCGGTGCCGAAGTCGGTTGCCAGGGCGAAGTGGGCGTGGCCTGCTCGATGGCTGCCGGCGGCTTGATGGCCGCGCTGGGCGGCAACCCGGGGCAGATCGAAAACGCCGCCGAGATCGGCATGGAGCACAACCTCGGTCTGACCTGCGACCCGATCGGCGGGCTGGTGCAGATCCCCTGCATCGAGCGCAATGCAATGGGCGCGGTGAAGGCGATCAATGCCAGCCGCATGGCCATGCGCGGCGACGGCAAGCACAAGGTGTCGCTGGACAAGGTGATCAAGACCATGCGCGACACCGGCCGCGACATGCAGGACAAGTACAAGGAAACCAGCCGTGGCGGCCTTGCCGTCAACGTCATCGAGTGCTGATCCACAGCTAAACCGGCGCTGGCCCCGCTGGGGCTGGCGCCTGCTGATGGTTCTGATGGCATGGTTTGGCGCCGGCTGGCTTTGGGGCAGTTAGCTGGTCACCACGGCCGCCCACGCGCGGCAGCATCGGCCACATATTGCAAACGCTCGCACCGGTACACCAGAATCGCGCATCACAACGCAGCTTCAGGGGGAGGGGATGCACGACCAAAAGGACTCTGGCGAGCCGGCACCGGTACGACGCCCGCGCTCGGCCGCACGCACCGCAGCGCCCGGTGGCGGCATGGCAACCTTGATCAAACTCGGCCTGGCCGCGCTGGCATTGCTGGCGCTGGCCTACCACTTCGGCAATCGCAAGCCGGCACCCTCTGCTGAAGCTGCAACAGCCGCAACATCCGAATCGGCAACAACCGCACCGGCGGCAGCCGCGCCCAGCGGCGAAGCGCTGGTGATCCAGGGTGAGAAGTCCACCACGATGGCGGACATCCAGGACGCGCATATGTCGGTGCAGGACGGCGGCAGCGTATTGCGCATCGAGGGCAGTGTCGGCAGGAACTTCGCCACCGAGATGAAGGCCTTGCTCGATGCCAACCCGAGCGTACGGCGTATCGATATCACCAGCGGTGGTGGCTATGCCAATGCTGGCCTGGAAGCAGCCCGGCTGATCAACCGCAACAATCTCACCGTGCGGGTGCGCTCGCATTGCGCCAGCATGTGTGTGGCGCTGTGGGCGGCGGCTGGCAATCGGCAGCTGGAGGCAGATGCGGTAATCGGCCTGCACCAATGGAACCCGCAGTGTGATGCGCGCCCTGACGAGGCGGAGCGCAAGGAATGCCATTACGAGGTGCAGTTCGCCACCGAGCACACGTCCAGCTACAACGCCTGGCTGCGTGCGGCCGGCTTCAGCCAACATCTGCTCAGCCTGCAATCCAGGACGGCTTCGGAAGACATTGCCGTGGTGTTCGCCCCGCAATTGTGGGAGAACGGCGTGGACTTCACCGCCGTCGACAGCAACGGCGCACGCATGAGCCGCGAGGCGGTAATGCAGCAGCTGGCCGCCAAGGCCGCGCGCAGCTGACGGAGGAACACGATATCGGCGCTTCCGGCGCCGCTGACTGAACCAACCAGGCCAATCACGCACCACGCCGCGCGCAGCCAAGGCGCGCGGCGTTTGCTGCTCAGCGATTGACGATGTTCAGCACATCATCCAACAGCGCCGCGGCGGTCACTTCAGCGCCTGCACCCGGGCCTTGGATCAACAAGGGCTGGCTGTTGTAACGATCACTGTGGATCGCCACCCGATTATCGGTGCCGCTACCGCCCGCCAATGCGTGCCCCTGCGGCAGCGCGCGTAGACCGACGCTTGCACCCTGCGCATCTAGGCGGCCGACGAAACACAGCTTCAAGCCCTGCGACTGCGCCTGCTGCAGGTGCGCGGCCAGCGGCGCATCCAGCAGCGACAGCGCTGCGTCGACATCGGCAGCTTCCAGCGCCGCCAATGCCGCCGGCACCAGCGAGTCGACGCTGATCTGATCCGCTTCCAGCGGCACGCCCGCAGCGCGCGCGAGTATCAGCAGCTTGCGACGTACATCTTCGCCGGACAGGTCGATGCGCGGGTCCGGCTCGGTATAGCCGGCGGTAGCGGCTTCGCGTACACAGGCCGAGAACGGCTGGCTGCCATCGTATCGATCGAACAACCACGCCAATGAACCCGACAGCACGCCTTCGATCGCATGCACCTGGTCACCACCGGCGACCAGCGCACGGATGCTGCGCAACAACGGCAGACCGGCGCCCACCGTCGCAGCGTCACCATAGCGCGCCCCACCAGCGGCAGCGGCCGTGCCGATCTGCTGTGCACGTGCCAAGGCCGTGCCATTGCCCAGCTTGTTGGCGGTCACCACATGAATGCCCTGCGCCAACCACGGCGCATGATCGGCGGCGACCGCTTCGCTGGCGGTCGCATCGACCACGATATCGCCGGCACGCAGCCGCCCAACTTCCTGCCGGTGTATCGGCGCGTCGCCCTGCCGCTGCGCATTGCGTGCACGCGACAACGCCGCATCCGGCGCATCCTCGCAGGCCAGGGCGATGCGCGAGTTGGCCACCACCTGCAGCAAAGGCAGGCTCAGCTGGCGCTGTTGCAGCGCCTGATAACGCGCAACAAAGGCCGAGCCAACCGTACCGGTTCCCAACAACACCAGCCGCGCCTGCGGCTGTTCCACCGGACGCAGTACCGCGCTCATGCATCCACCGTTTTTTTACAGTTGCCAACGGCCTGCTGTGCATCGGCGATTACCTGTGCAGCTCGCGCCAGCCCGGCCTGCAGGTCGGCGACCAGATCCTCGCTGGATTCAATGCCCACCGAAACCCGCAGCAGGCACTCGCTGATACCGGCCGCCGCGCGCGCTTCCGGGGTCATCGCAGCATGGGTCATGGTCGCCGGGTGCGCGACCAGGCTTTCAACACCGCCCAGCGATTCGGCCAGGGTGAAATAGTGCAGGCCATCAAGGAAGGCGCGCACCGCCGCATACGGATCCTCACCCGGGCAATCTGCCAGTTCGAACGACAGCATCGCACCGAAGCCCTTCTGCTGGCGCGCCGCCACCGCGTGACCGGGGTGCGATTCCAGCCCCGGGTAGTACACCGTGGCCACTGCCTCGCTGGCGGCCAGCAGGTCAACCAGCGCGCGGGTATTTTCCTGGTGAACGCGCAGGCGCGCATCCAGCGTGCGCAGGCCACGCAGGGTCAGGAAGGCATCGAACGGCGAGCCGGTCAGGCCCAGCGCGTTGGCCCACCACACCAGTTGCTGGTGCACCTCGGCATCGCGTGCGATCACCGCGCCACCAACCACGTCGCTGTGGCCATTGACGTACTTGGTGGTGGAATGCAGCACCACATCCGCGCCGAAGGCGATCGGCGTCTGCAGTGCGGGTGACAGGAAGGTATTGTCCACCACCACCTTGGCGCCGGCCTTGTGCCCGGCATCGATGACGAAGCGCAGGTCGGTGACACGCAGCAGCGGATTGGACGGGGTTTCGATCAGCACCAGCTTGGGCGACTGCGCCAGCGCATCGGCCAGCGAGCGCGGATCGGTCAGGTCAGCGGTGATCAGCTCGAAGTGGCCCTTCTTTGCCAGGGCATTGAACAGGCGCCAGCTGCCGCCGTAGGCATCATGCGGCACCACCAGGCGCTCGCCCGGCTCCAGCAAGGCGTTCAGCACCAGGTTGATCGCGCCCATGCCGGTCGCAGTGATGACGCCGCCGGCGCCGCCTTCCAGCTCGGCCAGCGCTTCACCGAGCAGATCGCGGGTGGGATTGCCGCTGCGGGTGTAATCGTACTGGCGCTTGTTGCCGAAGCCGTCAAAGCTGAAGTTGGACGACAGCACGATCGGCGGCGTCACCGCACCGTAGGCGGTATCGCGGTCGATGCCTGCACGCACTGCCGCTGTGGCACGGCTGCAGGAGATATCGGAAGTGGGGGACAGGCTCATGCGGTTTCTCCGGGCAGGCGTAGGGCAGTGGCGAGGATCGCGTCGATGCGATCGGTTTCTTTCAGGAAGGCGTCATGACCGTAAGGCGAGCGCAGCACGCGCAGGCTGCCGCGCTGGCCCAGGCCTTCGACCAAGGCGACCAGATCCGACAGCGGCACCAGCCGGTCACCTTCAACCGCGACCACCAGGGTCGGCACGCTGACGGCAGCCGGATCAATCCGGTGCAGGTCGATGGATTCGGACAGGCGCAGGTAGGCGTCGACGCGGGTGCGCGCCACGTATTGGGCGCCGGCCGCGTCGAGGTAATCCTCGGCGGCGACACGCACACGGCCATTGACCACTTCCGGCGCGGCGTCGAAGCGTTCGCCGAATTCTTCCGGGGTGCGGTAGCTGAGCATGGCGAACTGACGCGCCAGCGCCAGACCATGGTTTTCGGCGCACTGCAGCTGGCCCAGTGCAACCGCGCGGCGCTGCAAGGCGCGCCACGCCGAGGCATACGGATGCGGACGATGTGCGCCGCTGACCGCGATCAGCTTGTGCAGGCGGCGTGGATGACGGATGGCCAACTGCAGGCCAACCAGCGCGCCGTAGGAATAGCCGACAAAACCGTGCAACTGCTCTATACGCAACGCGTCCAGCAGCGCAACGACAGCATCAGCCTGATCGGCAGTATCGATCGGCACGTCCAGCTCGCCATCAGCGCCAATGAAATCAAAACCAAGCAGGCGGCGGCGCGACGGATCCAGTGCACGACCAACGCCAATCAGACCTTCAGCCCAGCCTTTTTCGGCATAGCCGGCATTCGCGGCAAGGTGCCGATGCGCGGAAATACCACCAGCCACCAGCACCACCGGTGCGCCGGCCGCGCCAACCAATTCATAACGCAGGCGCAGCGCACGCTGCCCTGCGTGGCGCATGCGTAGCTGCAGCTCGATTTCACCACGCACGGCGGAAACACCATTATCGGCGCGATCAATGAAGGCAACGGGGGCGAACTGGACGGCGGTAGCGGTGGCGAAACTCATGGCGGTATCCGATAAGGAGCGGCCATCGAGCTTTCGCGGAGCTCGTGTTCGCCGTACGCGGGGTACGGAACGAACCATCTTTCGGCGGACACGGAGGTCACCGCAGGATTTGGCACCAAACGCAGCCGCTTGCGCGTCCGCTGGTTGCCCCGGCTTCAAAGGGCCTGTCCCTCTGCCGGTCTCGATGGTGACGCTACATTGCCAGCGCACTTTCCGCCTGTCAATCTCTTTATTCGCATAAAGAGATGAATAAGTTTCCAGAGCAACCAAACAGGCACAATCACGCCTGTCATCCCAACGACACCCGCACTGTGACCCGCATCATTTCCACCGTGTTGTTCATTGCCGTGTCCTGCGCCAACGTTGCGCAAGCTGCACCCGGTAGCCGCTGGCGCGACGCCTGGGGATTGGCTGCGACGACACCGGCAAATGCGGCGGCAAGCTCCGACGCCTTCGCCAGCCTGAAGTTGCAGCCACGCGCTGGCGGCCGCAGCGCCATCGTCAGCAACCTGCTGGCCGGGCCGCTGCAGGTCCGCCTGCAAGGCGACAGCCGCGCCCCGCCGGCTGCCGTGCTGAACGCTGGCGAGCAGCGCGAGCTGCTGTGGCTGGCCGATGAGGGCAAACCGTTGCGGCTGGTATTGGATGCCTTTCCCGGTGACCCGGCTGCGCGCCCGCAGGACCACCTTTATCGGGTGCCCCTGCAAAGCGCATCCGTCCAGGTCAGCCAGGCCTTTGCCGGCCACTACAGCCATAGCGACGCGCAGAACCTGTATGCGGTGGATTTCCCCTTGGCCGAAGGTACGCCGGTGCTGGCCGCACGCGCCGGCCGGGTAATGCAGGTGGTGGACAGCCGCGAACAAGGCAGTCTGCTGCGCATTCTGCATAGCGACGGCAGCATGGCCTTGTACGCGCACCTGCAGGCGGGCAGCGCCCACGTCCGCCCCGGCCAGACGGTGGAGAGCGGGCAAACCATTGCGCTGTCCGGCAACACTGGCCACAGCAGTGGTCCGCACCTGCATTTCGTGGTGCAGACCAATAGCGGGCTGGCGCTGCGTTCGATCCCGTTCCGCATGGGCAGCGCGCGCGGCGAGCTGAAGTTCCCGCGCCAAGCCCCTTGAACAAGCAGCGTCACAGGTAGTGCCGAGCCATGCTCGGCAGGGGCCTTACCGGGAAAACCCCGCCGGCCCCCTATTGTTTGTGGGAGCGGCGTCAGCCGCGTAGCTCGCTATCCATGAGCTTGAGCGCCCGGCCTCTGATTTCAGGATTGTCGGCTTCGCGGCTTACGCCGCTCCTACAAACTGCTGATGCATCGCCTGAAAGCCCTGCCGAGCATGGCTCGGCACTACCAGGGGGATTTGTGCATGAGGCCCCTGCCGAGCATGGCTCGGCACTACCGGCTGCCGGTCATCCCGGGTGGGCTGGCGGCAGGTATAATCGCCGGTTCATTCGTTTCTGATGCGCCCGGGCGGGCGCCCCTGCCATGTCCGAAGTCGCCTCCGAAGCCGCGCGCCGCCGCACCTTCGCCATCATTTCCCACCCTGACGCCGGCAAGACCACGCTGACCGAAAAGCTGTTGCTGTTCGGGGGCGCGATCCAGATGGCCGGCTCGGTCAAGGGCCGCAAGGCCGCGCGCCATGCCACCTCGGACTGGATGGCGCTGGAAAAGGAACGTGGCATCTCGGTCACTTCGTCGGTGATGCAGTTCCCGTACGAAGACAAGATCATCAACCTGCTCGATACCCCCGGCCACGCCGACTTCGGCGAGGACACCTACCGCGTGCTGACCGCGGTGGACTCGGCCTTGATGGTGATCGACGTGGCCAAGGGCGTGGAAGAACGCACCATCAAGCTGATGGAAGTCTGCCGCCTGCGCGACACCCCGATCATGACCTTCATCAACAAGCTCGACCGCGAGGGCAAGGACCCGATCGACCTGCTGGATGAAGTGGAAACCGTGCTCGGCATCCAGTGCGCGCCGGTCACCTGGCCGATCGGCATGGGCACGCGCCTGAAGGGCGTGGTGCACCTGCTGACCGGCGAAGTGCACCTGTACGAACAGGGCCGCAACTTCACCCGCCAGGATTCCACCATCTTCCCGTCGCTGGATTCACCCGGCCTGGCCGAGAAGATCGGCGAGAAGATGCTGGCCGACCTGCGCGACGAACTGGAACTGGTGCAGGGCGCCAGCCACCCGTTCGACGTGGAAGCCTACCTGGCCGGCAAGCAGACCCCGGTATTCTTCGGCTCGGGCGTGAACAACTTCGGCGTGCAGCCGCTGCTGGACTTCTTCGTTGAGCATGCGCCAGCGCCGCAGACCCGCGCTACCACCGGCCGCGACATCGCTCCGCAGGAAGAAAAGCTGACCGGCTTCGTGTTCAAGATCCAGGCCAACATGGACCCGCAGCACCGTGACCGCGTCGCTTTCATGCGCGTGTGCTCGGGCAAGTTCACCGCCGGCATGAAGACCTTCCACGTGCGCACCGGCAAGGACATGAAGCTGGCCAATGCGCTGACCTTCATGGCCAGCGACCGCGAGATCGCCGCCGAGGCGTGGCCGGGCGATGTGATCGGCATCCATAACCACGGCACCATCTCCATCGGTGACACCTTCACCGAAGGCGAAGCGATCACCTTCACCGGCATCCCCAACTTCGCCCCGGAACTGTTCCGCCGCGCGCGCCTGAAGGACCCGCTCAAGCTCAAGCAGCTGCAGAAGGGCCTGGCCCAGCTGTCCGAAGAAGGTGCCACCCAGTTCTTCCGCCCGCTGATGAGCAACGACCTGATCCTGGGCGCGGTGGGTGTGCTGCAGTTCGACGTAGCTGCCTACCGCCTGAAGGATGAGTACGGCGTGGAAGCGGTGTTCGAGCCGGTGTCGGTGATCACCGCACGCTGGGTGAGCTGCAGCAATGCCAAGAAGCTGGAAGAGTTCCGCGAGAAGAACGCCAGCAACCTCAGCATCGATGCCGCCGGCCACCTGGTGTACCTGGCACCGACCCGGGTCAACCTGCAGCTGGCCCAGGAACGCGCGCCGGATGTACGTTTCTCGGCAACCCGTGAAGCAGCGCACACGGTTTCGGTGGCCTAGGTTCGATGGCGGCGTGCACACGCCGCCATTCGGGGTGATGATAGCGGGCACCGGGCCTCCCCCCAGCCCGCGCCATCAACGCCCATGACTGCAACCGTTGCATCGATCCGCGAAGAAGTCGCCAGCGCCCTCACCCACGGTCTTGGCGCGGTCAGCGCACTGGCTGGCGGCGCTGTACTGATCACCCTTGCCGCGATCTACGGCGATGGCTGGCAACTGGCCAGCGCCATCGTCTTTGGTGTCGCGCTATTGCTGCTGTACACCGCCTCCACCCTGTACCACGCCATCCAGCACCCGGTGGCCAAGGGCCGGCTGAAGATATTCGACCACTGCGCGATCTACATCCTCATCGCCGGCACCTACACCCCATTCACCCTGATCGGCCTGCGCGGCCCCTGGGGCTGGGGAATGTTCATCGGGATCTGGGCACTTGCGCTGTTCGGCGTGGTGTTCAAGCTGTTCTACACCGGTCGTTTCAAGAAGCTTTCCACCGCGATCTATATCGCCATGGGCTGGCTGGTGATCGTGGCGATCAAACCCATGTGGGCCTCGATTGATGGCTGGACGCTGGGCTGGCTGTTTGGCGGTGGCGTTTTCTACACGCTGGGCACCGTGTTCTATCACCGTGAACAACTGCCCTACTCGCATGCGATCTGGCATCTGTTCGTGATCGCCGGCAGCGTCTGTCACTTCGTCTCGGTGACCGCGCAGATCCTGTAGGCGCACGGCTACGCCGCAACACTCTGGCAACGCGCCTTGCACATCGCGTCAATGCCCGCTTCGCGTGATGTAAACACGGGCCACGCCACAGTGGGGGCGTGAATACTTCCACGCCCCCGGCTACGCCAGCCGCGTCGCGCTGGCGACTGCAGCGCCCCGGCAAACGCGGCCAACGCTGGCTTATCACCGCTGCCGCGCTACTGACTGCCCTGATCGTGCTGATCCTGTTGTGGGATTGGAACTGGTTCAAGGCACCGCTGGAACGCGCGGTGCAGGCCCGTACCGGCCGCGCTCTGCATATAGGCAACCTGGATGTGGATCTTGGCCGCACCACCACCGTTCGTGGTGATGCCATCCGCTTCGCCAATGCCAGCTGGGCCACGCAACCCCAGATGGCCACCGCCGACCGCGTTGAATTGGATATCCGTATCTGGCCCCTGTTGCGCGGCAGCGTGCAGATTCCTGAGATCCGCCTGAGCAGACCCGACGTACTGCTGCAGACCGCACCGCGCAAGGGCGACCCCGGCAACTGGAATTTCCTTTCCGGCGGTGGCGGTAACCCTCCGCAGCTGCAACGTCTGCGCATCAACGATGGTCGGCTGCAGTTCCTTGATGAAATCGGCCGCACCCGCATCGATCTGGACGTGCGCAGCGGCAACCCCAAGCAGGCCGATGCCGCACCGCCGCTGCTCATCCAGGGCAAGGGGCGCTGGCGTGGCGCGGCTTTCACCCTGAAAGGCGGCACCGAATCGCCGCTGCAACTGAGCAACAGCGAGCACCCTTTCCGCATCCACCTCGATGCCCGCGCCGGCCCTACCCACGCCATTGCCAGTGGCAGCTTGACCAACCCCTTCCAGTTCCAGGTGTTCGACCTGCAGTTCCAGCTCAGCGGCCAGGACCTGGAAGACCTGTACCCGCTGATCGGTATCGCCATTCCTTCCTCGCCGCCTTACCGCCTGGATGGTCAGCTCAAGCGCGATCACGAACGCTGGCGCTACGAGAAGTTCACCGGCCGTGTCGGCGACAGCGACCTGGCCGGCGATGTGGAAATCGACGTCGCCGGCGAGCGCCCACGGCTGACCGCCAACCTGCTGTCCAAACGCCTGGATTTCGATGACCTTGCCGGCTTCATCGGCGCACCGCCAAAGACCGGCGGCAAGGAGTCGGCCAATGCCGAACAAAAGGCGCAGGCCGCCCAGCTCGCCGCCAAGCCAACGGTCTTGCCGGACAAGCCCTACAACCTGACCAAACTGCGCGCGATGGATGCCGATGTGCGCTGGAAAGCCCAGCACATCAACTCGCCCACGCTGCCCCTGGACGACATGGACGCCCACCTGCTGCTGGACAACGGCCTGCTGCGACTGGAACCGCTCAACTTCGGCGTGGCCGGTGGCGATATCCGCAGCACTGTCCGCATGGATGCACGGCGCCCGCAGATCAGTACCACGCTCACTGCCAGCCTGCGCCGGATCCAGCTGGGTCAGCTGTTCCCCAATGCCAAACTGGCCGAACAGGCATCGGGTGGCATCAGTGGCGACATCCGCCTCAGCGGCAATGGCAACTCCATCGCCGCGATGCTCGGCAGCAGCAACGGTGATGTCGCACTGGGCATGGGCCGCGGCCATATCGGCAACCTGCTGATGGAACTGGCCGGGCTGGACGTGGCCGAATCGCTGAAGTTCCTGTTCACCGGCGACAAACAGATTCCGCTGCGCTGTGCCTTCGGTGACTTCGGCGTGCGCAACGGCCTGATGCAGTCGCGGGCTTTGGCGTTCGACACCACCGACACACTGGTCGTCGGCGAAGGCAGCATCAGCCTCAAGCAGGAACAGTTGGACCTGCTGCTGCGCCCGCGCCCCAAGGATGTCAGCATCCTCGCCCTGCGCTCGCCGTTGCGCATTGGCGGCAGCTTCAAGGACCCCTCATTCCGCCCCGACTTCAAGGCCTTGGGCCTGCGTGGCGCGATCGCCCTGACCTTGGCCAGTATCGCCCCGCCCGCAGCCCTGCTGGCCACTATCGAAACCGGGCCGGGCAAGGATGCAGATTGTGGCGGGCGCTACGCCAGGTAGCGCCAGAGCACTCAGGTGCCGGTGATGTACTGCTGCAACTGGCCCAGTTCGCGGCGCTGCGCCTCGATCACCGACTTGACCAGGTCACCGATAGAGATCACGCCCACCACCTCATCGCCGTCCACCACCGGCAGATGGCGGATGCGGCGGTTGGTGACCAACTCCAGGCATTGTTCAACGGTCACCGTGGGGGCCACGGTCACCAGTTCGGCGGTCATGATTTCGCGTACCGGTGTACTTGCCGAGGAGCGGTCCATCAGCACGATCTTGCGCGCGTAATCACGCTCGGAAAGGATGCCCACCAAGCTGCGCCCCTCCATGACCAGTACAGCGCCGATGCCTTTCTCGGCCATCAGGCGGATTGCCTGCACCACCGCCACATCCGGCGGCACGGCGTGGATCTCAGGGGACTTGGCCCCAAGCAACTGTCGAACGGTCTGCATGGCGTTCTCCTGCGCTGGCGGATGGGGCAGATACTGCCACGTTCGCCGGCTGCCATGTATCCACCAGGTACAACGGCCGCTGCTTGGCTTCCATGTACAGGCGGCCCAGGTACTCGCCGATCAAGCCCAACGCGATCAGCTGCACCCCGCCCAGGAACAGGATCGCAGCCATCATCGTTGGCCAACCGGCAACCCGGTCGCCATACAGCGCCGCCTTGCCAATCACCCAGGCAGCGAAGCCAAACGCCCCGGCAGCGGTGAACAGGCCCAGATAGGTAGCCACCCGCAACGGCGCGGTGGAAAAGCTGGTAATGCCTTCCAGCGCGAAGTTCCACAGCTTCCAGAACCCGAACTTGCTGCTGCCCGCCAAGCGCGGCTCGCGCCGGTAAGGCAGCGCGATGCGCTTGTAACCCACCCAACCGAACAGGCCTTTCATGAAGCGGTGGCGCTCACGCAACTGGCGCAGGCCGGCCAATGCCCGCGGCGAGAGCAGGCGGAAATCACCGGTATCCGCTGGAATCGGCGTTTTCGACAGACGCCCCATCACCCGGTAAAAGCCCGCTGCCGTGAACCGCTTCAGCCAGCCATCGCCGCCGCGTTCCACGCGCGTGCCGTAGACATCGTCATAGCCCTGCTGCCACAACGCGACGAACTGCGGAATCAGCTCGGGCGGATCCTGGCCATCGGCATCCAGCAGGATCACCGCACCCTCTTCAATGAAGTCCAGGCCCGCCGTCAGCGCGATTTCCTTGCCGAAGTTGCGTGACAGCCGCAGCACCGAAACCCGTGGTTCCTGTGCCGCCAGCTGCTGCATCACCGACCAGGTCGCATCGGTACTGCCGTCATCCACATAAAGAATGCGGCCGTCTACGTCGGCAGCCAGGTCCTGCAGCTGCGCGCACAAGCGCGGATGCAGCATCGGCAGCACATCCTGCTCATTGAAGGCAGTGATCAGCAGGGTCAGGCGTTCAGGCTGGCTCATGCAGCAAGTCTACCCAGAGCGGCGTATTCAATTGGCATCGTCAACATAGTCCGCCCCACCCAGCTGGCGCGCCTGGCGCTGGATCCACGCCGCACGCCGTTGCACGTAAGGCCCCGGTTTGGCCGCGTTGTAGCGGCGCGGCGATGGCAGCACCGCCGCCAAGCGGGCGCTTTCGGCAGGGCTCAGGCGTGCAGCGTCCTTGCCCCAATAACTGCGCGATGCCGCCTGTACCCCATAAATGCCGTCACCGAACTCGGCGACATTGGCGTACATCTCGATGATCCGCTGCTTCGGCCACAGCGCCTCGATCAACACCGTGTACCAGACCTCCAGCCCCTTGCGCAGCCAACTGCGGCCCTGCCACAGGAACAGGTTCTTGGCGGTCTGCTGGCTGATGGTGCTGGCACCGCGCAGGCGTCCGCCGCGCTCGTTGTGCTTGCGCGCCTTTTCAATGGCCTGCAGATCAAAACCATTGTGCTCGGGGAAGCGCTGGTCCTCCGCCGCCACCAGCGATATCGGCACGCTGCGCGCCATATCCTCCAGATCGCACCATTGATAATGCAGGCGGAATTTCCAATCGCCCTGCGCCACAGCTTCCACCTGGCGGAACAGCATCACCGTGGAAAATGGCGGGTCGACAAAGCGCAGCACCAGCACCTGCACTACGCTGAACACCGCAAACACCACCGGCGCCCACAACAGGCGCCGCAGCCAACGCCGCCGGCGCGTGCCGCCCGCCCCCTGCTCCACCTTGAGCTCGGCCTGCTCCGCCCCCATTGATATCCACCTTGCAAGATTCTTTGTCCGGCGCATTATCCGGCACCGGCCCCACCTCGCGTAGATGCAGCCCCATGACCGACACCTCCGATCTTCTTGTCCGCTTCCTCCTGCCCGCCGCTGGCGTGCGCGGCGTCCATGTCCGGCTGGACCAGGCCTGGCGCGACATCCTCTCGCACGGCGATTACCCGGCCACCGCCGCGCGCCTGCTCGGCGAGGCCAGCGTGGCCTCGGCGCTGTTTACCGGGCACACCAAGGTCGACGGGCGCCTGTCCATTCAGCTTCGCAGCAGCACCGCCCTGCGTGCACTGTTCAGTGAATGCACCTCGGCTGGCACCCTGCGCGGCATCGTCCAGCTGAACGACGGCGAAGACGCCCCGGCGACGCTGGGCGCGCTGGGCGAGGACGCCCTGCTTGCCATCACCATTGAAAACCCCGGCCTGGACCCGCGCGAACCGCAGCGCTACCAGAGCCTGGTGGCGCTGACCGGCGACAGCCTGGACGACGCATTCGAGGACTATTTCCGTCATTCCGAGCAGTTGCCGACCCGCCTGCTGCTGGCCAGCGATGGGCAGCACGCCGCCGGCCTGCTGCTGCAGAAACTGCCGGGCGACGAAGGCGATGAAGACGGCTGGATCCGCGCCGGCGCCCTGTTTGACACCCTCGGCCGCGACGAACTGCTGGCGCTGCCAGGCGCCGAACTGCTGCACCGCCTGTTCCATGAAGAGAACCCGCAGCTGGTCGGCGACAAGCCGCTGCGCTTCGGCTGCTCCTGCTCCCGCGAGCGGGTCAGCGCCATGCTGCAGTCACTTGGCGAGGAAGAGGCCCGGGCCGCGGCCGAGCCCACCGGGCAGGTCGAAGTGCGCTGCGAGTTCTGTGGTCAGGAATATCACTTCCCATTAGCAGAATTCGGCGTATTGTTCAGTTCCACACCGGCCAACCAGCCCGCTCCCGAGCGGCTGCAATAACGGTCCAACGAGTTACGTTCTGGGGAGGGCGAAGACTTGTTAAGAAACCATAAACCGCATAGGATCGAGAACTCACGCGCCGGGAACTTCCTGGCGCAAACGGGGTCTTACTGAGTCCATGAACGCCTTATTGCGCCTACCGCTAGCCTTGATGATCGCCCTTGGGGTGGTTACGGGCGTGCATGCGCAAAGCAAGCCGCGTGCCATGGACAGCACCGTGTTGCCGGTATGGAACCGCGGTAGCGGCAAGGTCGAGGCTCTGCTTTATCTGGAACCCACCGGCACCCAGAACGTGGGTGCGCGTTGGAATCTCGGCCAAAGCTCACTGGATGCCGCCTTCGGCCTGTCCTCGGGCGACTCGCTTGGCCTGCTCTGCAACAGCAGCCGTGGCAGCAGCATTGGCGGCCTCGCCAGCCATTGCATGCTGGCCAGCCTGGGCGATGACGACGACAACAACAACGGCCGTCATATCTCGGCAACCACTGCATTCAACCGCCCAGGCGGGCGCGTCGGGGTAACGGCCGGTACCGGCCGCGACACACTCCCTGCGTGGCTGTCCGGTGGCAACAAAAGCGGCGCGGCGCGGGTTGAGCAGAATGACCTGACCGTGTTCGGGCAGAAGAACATCGGCCGCGAAGGCTTCGTCTCCATTGGCGGCACCTATGCCAAGGCAAGGCTTGTCCCCCTGACCGATGCGGCTCCGGCCGTGGTCGATCAATGGGACAGCAAAAGCCTGACCGTAGGCGGCGGCTACGGCGCCTTCAGCGCCAATGTCATCGGCCGCGTTGTCGACGCTCCGGGCCAGAGTGGCAAGTGGGAAGGCCTAGGCCTGGGCATCACCTGGCGCACGCCATGGAGCGGCCAGCTTACGGTAGGCGCGGAAAACGTGATCACCCGTGGCAAAAACCCGTTCTCACCGCGTAACGAAAGCAACGACGACGGGGCAATCCCGTACGTCCGTTACGAACAGGACCTGTAAGTCTCCCTGCACTGATCCACACAGCGCCCCGCCTGCCGGGGCGTTTTGCATTGCAGCATTTCCAGCGACCCAATCTCTGGCCCGTAAGCCCGAAACGCGCGCGTCCACGCGGAAACTCCCCGCCGCACCGCCGTTTCAGCCGGCCAAATCCCCCTGCAGGCTTTGCTGAATTGGAGTGAATCCCACAACTTCATTAACCAATCTTTAATTTATTTGCAGTCGCAAGTACTATCGGTCTCAAGCCCATGGTTTTGGATCCGCTTTTCGGACCCGCCAGCGGCCATCCCAGCTATACCAAGTCCACTTGGCAGAGAGAGAGAACCCAATGAAGTGCAAGACCACGAAACTGCGTGATGCAGTTATCATCGCGTTGGCTGCGAGTGCGATGCCGGCAGGCGCCGCTTTCGCCCAGGACAGCACCCAGACGCTGGACAAGATTGAAGTCACCGGTTCGCGCATCAAGCGCGCCGACGTGGAGACCTCGCAGCCGGTGTTCACCATGAGCCGCGAGCAGATCCAGGCCCAGGGCCAGACCTCGATCGGCGACATCATCCAGAACATCAGCACCAACGGTTCCAGCCTCAACAGCACCTATAACAACGGTGGCAACGGCGAAACCCGCGTCAACCTGCGTAACCTGGGCTCCAGCCGTACGCTGGTGCTGGTCAATGGTCGCCGTTGGGTTGGTGGTACCGGCCTGGGCGGCGCAGTCGATCTGAACACCATTCCGACCGCTGCAGTGGAGCGCATCGAAGTCCTGAAGGACGGCGCCTCGACCATCTACGGTTCGGACGCCATTGCCGGCGTGGTCAACATCATCCTGCGCCAGAACTTCGACGGCGCCGAAGCCAACGCCTACTTTGGTCAGTTCGACAAGGGCGACGGTTCGCGCGAGTCGTACGACTTCACCATCGGTTCCAGCGGCGATCGCTGGCACGCTACCGTTGGTGTTGGTTACGTCAAGGAAGAGGCCGTGTGGGCTGGCGACCGCGCCATCTCCGCGGTACCTGCCTTCAACTCGCTGCCGAATACCGGCAACAGCAGCACCACCCCGGATGGTCGTTTCGGTTACTACGCCCAGACCGGCGTCAACGCCGATGGCTCGCCGAAGTTTGAATCCACCCGGCCGAACGGCGCTGCAGGTTACTTCGTAACCGGCAACGGCGGCGCTACCTGGCGTCCGTACACTGGCGCCGACAGCTTCAACCACGCCCCGGGCAATCTGCTGGTCACCCCGCAGGAGCGTACCTCGCTGTTCGCCGATGCTGGCCTGTCGATCACCGACAACGTCCGCTTCAAGACCACGGTGACCTACAACGAGCGTCAGTCCGAGCAGATCCTGGCCGCAATGCCGATCGTGCTGGGCCGCGCCGCACCGGGCACCAATGGCGCCAACATCGTCATCAGCAAAGACAACATCTACAACGAAACCGGCCGCGACATCGACTACATCCAGTACCGTGCGATGGAGACCGGTGGTCGTATCTACAAGCAGAACGTGAAGACCTACGGGTTCAACGGCGCATTCGAAGGTGACTTCGAAGTCGGCACCCGCTTCTGGAACTGGGAAGCCGGTATGTTCTACGGCAAGAACGACCAGACCGACATCACCACCGGCTTCTTCAACATCTCCGCCCTGCGCAATGCGCTGGGCCCGTCGTTCATCGACACCGACGGTACCGCACGTTGCGGCGCTGCTGGCAATGCGATCGACGGCTGCGTGCCGATGAACATGCTCAGCGGCGCTGGCTCGCTCACCCCGGACATGATCAAGTACGCAGGCTTCACCGCGCACGACGTCTACGGTTACGAGCAGAAGACCTATTACGCCAACATCGGCGGCGAACTGTTCGATCTGCCGGGCGGCGCACTGGCCTTCTCGGCCGGCGTCGAACGCCGCGACGAGTCGGGCTTCGATGATCCGGATGGCCTGATCAACTCCGGCGACACCACCGGCAACTCGCGTACCGCCACTGCCGGCGGCTACAAGCTCGACGAAGCCTACCTGGAACTGGCTATCCCGCTGCTGTCCGGCGTGACCGGTGCCCAGCTGCTGGACTTCAGCGTGGCAACCCGCATCTCCGATTACAGCAACTTCGGTGACACGCTCAACAGCAAGTTCGGCTTCCGCTGGAAGCCGATCAACGACCTGATGGTGCGCGGTAACTGGTCGCAGGGCTTCCGTGCTCCGTCGATCAGCGAACTGTACTCCGGCGTCAGCGACACCTTCGAAGACGTTGCTGATCCGTGCGCCGGCATCATCGGCGAAGACCCGAACACCCCGCCGGCCAGCTGCGCGGGCGTGCCGGCGTACACCCAGTCCAACTCGCAGATCCGCACCACGGTGGGTGGCAACACCAAGCTGGGCCCAGAAACCTCGGTCTCCAAGACCCTGGGCTTCGTTTATAGCCCGAGCTTCGTGCAGGGCCTGGACATCGCACTCGACTGGTGGAACATCAAGGTCGAAGACGCCATCTACGCCCAGAACGCCCAGCAGATGCTGGACGCCTGCTACACGCAGGGCGTGAGCGATTTCTGCAACATGATCACCCGTGACACCACCGGCCAGATCTCCAACATGTTGGCCGTGCCGACCAACGTCGGCACCATGGAAGTGGAAGGCTGGGACTTCACCGTCGGCTACCGCCTGCCGGATACCCGTTTCGGCAGCTTCAACTTCGTCTGGGATAGCACCTACACCTCCAGCTACACCATCGAAGATCCGGTAACCGAAGGCTATAACCGCGTCGGCAACTACCTGAGCCGTGACAACTACTGGCGTGTCCGTTCCAACCTGCTGGTCGCCTGGCAGCTGGGTGACTTCGGTGCAACTGCCTCGGCCCGTTACTACTCCAGCCAGGTCGAAGACTGCACCGGCGCCAACTACACCGGTGGCAACTTCGCCCGCCTGTGTTCGGATCAGGATCACATCGGTCGTGGTGGCAAGGCTGACCCGCAGCGCCACATCCCGAGCGTGACCTACACCGACCTGAGCGGCTACTGGAAGACCCCGTGGAACGGTCAGATCACCGTCGGCGTGAACAATGCCTTCGATCGTGATCCGCCGAAGGCTTACACCACCTTCGCCAACTCGTTCGACCCGCAGTACGAAATCCCGGGCCGCTTCTTCTACATGCGCTACAACCAGAAGTTCTGATCGTAGCCAGGTAGTACCCGGAAACAGACCACGGCCCTTCGGGGCCGTGGTTTTTTCATTGGACGAAAAGCTCGCAAAAAGAAAGGCCACATCACTGTGGCCCTTTTCAATACCGCGCAGCGATCAACCAGCTCAACCGTTCGGAATCAACGTCTCGATCACATGCTCGACATAGGCTTCAAAATCCTCGCGCGCCTGCTTGGGCTGTTGCAGCTGCAATGACAACTGCAGAAAACCTACATACGCCGCATAGGCCAGACGTGCACGATGCCGTGCATCGGTGGAGCTGAGCCCGGCCTGGCGGAACGAGGCGATCAGGTATTCCATGCGACGCTGCGAGACACGGTCGATGACCGGCCGCACCATCGGGTTGTCCAGCGCTTTGAGCAATTCGCTGTAGATCACATGCGGGGTGACTTCGTGCGCCACCAGCTGGAATAGCGCGCGCAGCCGCGTGCGTGGGTCCGGCACCTCTTCCAGGCTGCCGAACACCTGCTGCTGTTCCACCACTTCCCAACGCTCCAAAGCCGCTTGCAGCAGCGCATCGCGTGAGGGGAAGTGCCAGTAAAAGCTGCCCTTGGTCACACCAAGACGGCGTGCCAGCGGTTCGACCGCGACCGCGCCAACGCCCTGCTCGGCGATCAAATCCAATGCTGCCTGCGCCCAGTCATCCGCGCTCAGACGGCTGTGCCGCGTACTGCGGGATTCGGTGCTGGAAACTGAAGAATCGTTCATGGGCAGATTTAACCATACGGCGGGGACTGGTTGCAGTATGTGGAGGACAAATGCACGGGCAAATTGGCAAATATTTGATCAGCTGGGCCGGCACTACCCGCCAGGGGCAGCGTTTCCATACCCATGGGTATTGACAGTCATTCAGGCCATTCCATACCATCAGGTATGGTTACGCCTATACCCTTGTCCGCTACGACTGAAGAAATCCGCCTTGAAGGCGCGCATGGCGCTGGCCTTGGGGCATCCCGTATCCCGGGGAAACAGCCCGGCATCCTGTTCGCCCACGGCTTCGGCCAGACCCGCGGCGCGTGGACCGCGACCGCCGAAGCGCTCAATGCCGCCGGCCATGCCACGCTCAGCTATGACGCGCGCGGCCATGGCGATTCGGACTGGAATACCAGTGATCTGCCCTACCACGGCGACCAGTTCACCGATGACCTGATCGTGGTCGCCGGCGAGCTGCCGCGCCCGCCGGTGCTGGTCGCCGCCTCGATGGGCGGCCTGTTCGGCTTGATGGCCGAAGCACGCTGGCCGGGCCTGTTCTCGGCGATGGTACTGGTCGATATCACCCCGCGCTGGGAAACCCGTGGCGTGGAGCGCATCCTTGCCTTCATGAGCGCGCATCCAGAAGGTTTCGCCTCGCTGGAAGAAGCGGCAGACAGCATTGCCGCCTACATGCCGCACCGTCCGCGCAAGAGCGAGGATTCGCTGCGTGCCCTGCTGCGCCCCGGCAAGGACGGACGCTGGAGCTGGCATTGGGATCCGCGCCTGGTCGACGAGCTGGCACGCGACAGCGAGCAGCACCAGGACGTGATCGCCGAGGCGGCGCGCAAGGTGCAATGCCCGCTGTTGCTGGTCAGTGGTGGCCGCAGTGATCTGGTCTCGCCGCAGACCGTTGAAGAATTCATGGCGCTGGTGCCGCACGCACAGCACGTCCATCTGCCTGACGCCACCCACATGGTGGCCGGCGATGACAACAATGCGTTTACCGCCGCCGTGTTGAACTACCTGGACGCCCTGCCTTCCGCAGCGTCCGCCCGAACCGAGCACGTTACCGGAGCACGACCATGAGCATCGTTGTACCTTTCCTGGCCCTGCTGCTTGCAGGTGCCTTTGTTGCCTACCACCGCATGCGCCTGGTGGTGTGGGCCGCGCTGAGCGTGGCCGCCCTGGCCATCTGCTGGTTTGCCGGCGTCAACCAGACCGCCGTCATCGTCGCAGCTGCCATCGTCGCGCTGATCTGCGTGCCGGTGCTGCTGCCGTTCCTGCGCAAGCCGCTGATCACCGCACCGTTCATGGGCGTGTTCCGCAAGGTATTGCCGCCGTTGTCCAAGACCGAACGTATCGCTCTGGAAACCGGCTCGGTCGGCTTTGAAGGCCAGCTGTTCACCGGGGACCCGGACTGGAACATCCTGCTCAACTATCCCAAGCCGCAGCTCACCGCCGAAGAACAGGCCTTCATGGATGGCCCGGTCGAAGAGCTGTGCAAGATGGTCAACGACTTCGAGATCACCCACGTCTACGCGGACCTGCCGCCGGACATGTGGGAGTTCATCAAGAAGAACAAGTTCTTCGGCATGATCATTCCGAAGGAATACGGCGGCCTGGGTTTCAGCGCGCTGGCCCACCACAAAGTGATCCAGAAGCTGGCCTCGGTTTCCAGCGTGGTCAGCTCCACCGTCGGCGTGCCCAACTCGCTCGGCCCGGGTGAACTGCTCAACCACTACGGCACGCAGGAGCAGAAGGATTACTACCTGCCGCGCCTGGCCATCGGCCAGGAAGTGCCGTGCTTCGGTCTGACCGGCCCGTTTGCCGGCTCCGATGCGACCTCGATTCCCGACTTCGGCATCGTCTGCAAGGGCATGTGGAAGGGCGAGGAAGTGCTGGGCCTGAAGCTGACCTTCGACAAGCGCTACATCACCCTGGCCCCGGTCGCGACGCTGATCGGCATGGCCTTCCGCATGTACGACCCGGATGGCCTGCTCGGCGATACCAAGGACATCGGCATCACTCTGGCACTGCTGCCGCGTGACACCGATGGCGTGGAGATCGGCCGCCGCCACTTCCCGCTGAACTCGACCTTCCAGAACGGCCCGATCCGCGGCAAGGACGTGTTCATCCCGATGAGCCAGCTGATCGGCGGCGCCGAAAAGCGTGGCCTGGGCTGGAACATGCTCAACGAGTGCTTGGCCGTGGGCCGCTCCATCACCCTGCCCTCCACCGCGTCGGGCGGTGCCAAGGCCGGCGCAGTGGTGACCGGCGCCTATGCACGCATCCGCAAGCAGTTCGGCCTGTCGGTCGGCCGCTTCGAAGGCGTGGAAGAAGCGTTGGCCCGCATCGGCGGCAAGGCGTACAAGATCAGCGCGTTGTCGCAGGCAACCGCAGCTGCGGTGGACCGTGGCGACGTGCCGTCGGTGCCGTCGGCGATTGCCAAGTACCACTGCACCAACATGAGCCGCGAAGTCATTTCCGATGTGATGGATGTGATCGGCGGCAAGGGCATCATCCTGGGGCCGCGCAACTTCGCCGGCCGCAGCTGGCAGGCCGCGCCGATCGCCATCACGGTGGAAGGCGCCAACATCATGACCCGCTCGCTGCTGATCTTCGGCCAGGGCGCCATCCTCTGCCACCCGTGGGTGCTGAAGGAAATGAAGGCCGCACAGGACGAAGACCGCAAGGCCGGCCTGCGTGAGTTCGACCAGGCGCTGTTCGGCCATGTGCGTTTCGGCATCTCCAATGCCGTGCGTTCGCTGTGGTTCGGCCTGACCGGTGCACGTTTCGGCGCCGCCCCGGGCGACGCCTACACCCGCCGTTACTTCCGCAAGCTGGACCGTTACTCGGCCAACCTGGCACTGATGGCCGACATCTCGATGATGACGCTCGGTGGCAAGCTCAAGTTCAAGGAATCGCTGTCCGGTCGTCTGGGTGATGTGCTCAGCCACATCTACATGACCAGCGCCATGCTCAAGCGTTACCACGACGAAGGCGCACCGACCGCTGACCAGCCACTGCTGGCCTGGGCCTTCCACGACAGCGTGCACAAGATCGAGGAGTCCTTGTCGGCTGCACTGCGCAACTTCCCGATCCGTCCGATCGGCTGGCTGATGTGGGCACTGATCTTCCCGTTCGGCCGTCGCGCCGAGGCACCGGGCGATCGCCTGAGCCGCCGCGTTGCGGCAACGCTGATGGCACCGGGTGAAGCGCGCGACCGTCTGGCCCAGGGCGTGTTCCTCACCCCGTGCGAGAACAACCCGGGCGGCCGCATCAACAGCTACCTGTCCAAGGCGATCATGGCCGAGCCGGTGGAGCGCAAGTTCATCAAGGCACTGAAGACCAAGGGCATCGAAGCGCTGACCTTCGCCAGCCAGCTGGACGAGGCCGTGGCCGAAGGCGTGATCACCCAGGACGAGCGCAAGCTGCTGGAAGAGCTGCGCGAGCTGACCATGGACACCATCACCGTGGACGATTTCGAACCGCATGAACTGCGTTCGGCCGGCTACTACGACCTGCCGGGCAAGCAGCGCCCGCAGCCGCAGCAGGCCGCGTAAACCAAGCCACATGCGAAACCGACGGCGGGCCTTGTGCCCGCCGTTTTTCTTTCAGGAACCAACGCCATGACCGCTCCGCTGCTTTCGCTGTACCGCCGCTTCATCCGTTGGCCTGCCGGCAACTGGTTGTTCTCGCGCGCGGTGTGTTTCAAGGCGCCCTACTTTGCCAGCATCTCGCCGCTGATCACCGTGCTGGAACCAGGCCGCTGCGAAGGCGTGATCCGCCAGCGCCGCCGCATCAGCAACCACATCGGCACCGTGCATGCGATTGCCATGTGCAACCTGGCCGAGCTGGTCGGCGGGGTGATGGTCGATGCCAGCCTGCCGGCCGACATGCGCTGGATCCCCAAGGGCATGGAAGTGAAGTACCAGGCCAAGGCGCTGGGTGTGTTGAAAGCGGTGGCAACCCCCCAGCAGCCCATCGTCAGCACCGACCACGGCTATGACCTGCCGGTGCAGGTCAGCGTCACCGATGCCGCCGGTACCGAGGTATTCCAGGCCATCATCGCGATGTGGGTGTCACCACGCCCCACCCGCAACGGGGCCTAGCGCATGCAGACCTCCGAATGGATGCTGCGCCTTGACGGCCTGCACTGCCTGGGCTTTGCCCTGTTCCACCTTGCCTTCTGGCGTTTGTTCGGCTGGAAACACGAGCTGGCAAAGCTCAGCACCGCCAACCGCGCGATCATGCAGATACTCAATCTGCGCCTTGTCTATGTGTTTCTTGGGATGGGCGCGCTGTCGTTGGCCTTCAGCGACGAACTGCTCGATACCCGGTTGGGGCACGTGATACTGGCTTTCATGGCCTTGTTCTGGCTGGGCCGCAGCATCGAGCAACTCGTTTTCCTGCGCATCAATGATTGGCGCGTGCACCTGCTGACCGCTCTGTTCGTGCTGGGCGCAGTGCTGTATGCAGTGCCGTTGTGGCAGGGATTCTCGCTCTACATCAGCCGCTGACCCCAATGCCCCGTAGTGGCGGGCCCAGAGGCGCCCAACCCGAGATATCAACGTAATGCCCATGGCGAGCCGGGGGGGGCGCCACCCGGGAGCAAA
>NZ_JBRRBO010000058.1:0-24169 GCF_056756175.1 Stenotrophomonas sp. STEN240
CCGTGGCGACGCAACCGAACCTTCATCCGATGTCGGGTGCCATCAGGAACCGTACCGTCTCACTGCAGCTGGATCAGCCTGCCAGCTTGGCGGCTTCGGCCAGCAGGGCAGCAGCCAGCGGGTTGGCGAAAGCCAGCAGCAGGCCAACGGCGACCGAGATGATGAATGCAGCATCGATCAGGCCAGCGGTGATGAACATGCGCACCTGCAGGACCGGGATCAGTTCCGGCTGGCGAGCGGCCGACTCCAGGAACTTACCAGCCATGATGGCCAGACCGAGGCCAGCGCCAAGTGCGGCCAGGCCGATCATGATGCCGACGGCAAGGGCGGTGGAGCTCTGAACTTGGGCGAGGTTGGTCAGGACGGCGAAGTACATGGTTATCTCCAGGAACTTAAGTAGCTAAGGGTGATGAAACGGATGAAGGTTGAAACTGGGTAGAACTTGTAACTTTAGTGACTGTCTTCCGACAGGCTCAAGTACACGATGGTCAACATCATGAAGATGAAGGCCTGCAGCGGAATCACCAGCAGATGGAACAGCATCCAGCCAAAGCCGAATACACCACCGGCAACGGCACCGAAGAAACCGGCACCGCCCAGCACCCAGATCAGCAGGAAAACGATTTCGCCGCCGAACATGTTGCCGAACAGTCGCATCGCCAGAGAGATCGGCTTGCTCAGCCACTCGACGATGTTGAGGATCAGGTTGAACGGCATCATCCACTTGCCGAACGGGGCCGTCAGGAATTCCTTGATGAAGCCGCCGATGCCCTTGGACTTCAGCGCGAAGAAGATCATCAGGATGAACACGCTGATCGACATGCCCAGGGTGGCATTGACGTCGGCGGTCGGCACCGGCTTCCAGTAGTGGATGCCTGCCAGCTCAAGCGGCTTGGCGATGAAATCGGCCGGGATCATCTTGATGAGGTTCATCAACAGGATCCAGAAGAAGATGGTGATCGCGATGGGCGTGATCAGCTTGCTCTTGCCGTGGTAGGTGTCCTTGGCCTGGCGGTCAACGAACTCCAGGCAGATTTCAACGAACGCCTGCCACTTGCCCGGCACACCGGCGGTGGCCTTGCGGGTTGCCATCCAGAAGGCGAACACCATCAGCAGGCCCATCAGGACCGAGGTGACGATGGTATCGACGTGGATCATCCAGAAGCTGCCACCGCTGTCACCGACCGGAGCGGTCAGATTCTGCAGGTGATGCTGGATGTACGTGGTAGGAGTTAGAGCCTCGCCCGCCATGTGTCCGGAACCTTTATGAGTGAATCAACGTCTGGCCAGAGCCAGAACCTGGAACATCAGCGCCACTGGAATTGCCGCCAGCAGAGCCAAAGGAGGGAGTTGCCACCAGAAAAAAGCCATTCCCAGCACAGCAACAATAAGCACAATCTTCAGCACGAACCCCAGGAACAGGCGGACCATTGCTGAACCAGCGGCCTGAACGCCGCCACCAAGCCCTACCCACGCGGCCAGCGCCGTCCCTGCTACCACCGCCAGGCCCGAAACAAGGGCGCCCAGCGCATGCTTTGGCCCCACGAAGAGGAAGGCCAGAGCCAGGACCACCACTGCGGCCAGCGGGTATACCGCGGCGCGCAACATCAGTCGCCGACCCGCGTCAACGGAGTTCAGCACGTCAAAGTGTCCTGCATCAGGTAAAGGAAAGAGCCGAACCGCGCAAAGGCGTCTCGTCGAGCCGCGAAAGTATAACAGCGGGACAATTTGCGAGACAACCGGCATTTGTCCCCTTTTGACTATGCAAGTGGCCGCAATATCACGTTTTTTCCCGGAATGCCCGGTCCCGGGGCACCCGCACGGGACAATAAATATTGCATTGCAGCAAGGGAACTTCACCCAAGCCGGCAGGTCAGAGGTTGGCAGCCTACCACCCGCTACCTCGTCGGGCGGGTGCGCAGGTTCGGGTGAGGTGGTGTCGCACGCCCTCGGCGGCACCACCTCACCGCAATTGAATCGTGCCTGCCGCTGCTGCGTACACATCTTGTACACGCCCTGGTCACCCTCCCCGTACGGCGCATCGGCGAAGGTCACTGCTCTACCGCAACAGCTAGGCAACAGCATGCGTAATTCCGGCTTGATACTCGCACTTGCTCCGTGCGCACTCACACTCGCTCTGACCGTTGCGCTACCTGCGCACGCCGCCGAAGAAGACCCGCGTTTCACTCTGCGACTTGGCGCGATGAACATCGATACCGACAACACCATCCGCGGCAGCACCACCGTTGCCGGCCAGGACATCGATCTGTCCGAAGATTTCAGTCTGGGCGGCAAGGAATGGGAGCCGCGTATCGATGGCCTGTTCCGCATCAGTGATCGCCAACGGCTGATCTTTGACTACTTCAAGTACGACAAGGACCGCCGCGAGACGCTGGACGAAGGCATCAGCTGGGGCGACACCACGGTGCCGGCCGGCAGCTTCGTCAAGGGCGAGCTGAAGTACCAGGTGGCTACACTGGTGTACGACTACTCTGTGGTCGATGGTGATCGCTTCGATTTTGGTCTGCAGCTCGGCGCCGAATACGCCAAGGTCAGTGCCGACGCCTACGCCGATGTCGGCGACGTCTACCAAGGCCGCTTCCTCAACGAGAAGGCCGACGGCATCGCGCCGGTGGTGGGCGCACGCCTGACCTTCACCCCTTCGGAGAACTGGCTCATCAACCTGCAGGGCCAGTACCTCAACACCAGCTGGGGTAACTTCGACGACTACAAGGGCGACCTGAGCCGCGCCAATGCGATCGTGCAATACAACTTCAACAAGAACTTCGGCATCTTCGCCGGCTATGACTGGTTCAAGCTGGACGTGGACCAGAAAGGCAGCGACGGCGTGATCGGTCTGAAGCAGGAGTTCAAGGGCCCGCTGGCGGGCGTGAGCTTGTCGTTCTGAGGAGCGCCCCTCTTCCGCAGGGAGATGGGCCTGTAGTGCCGAGCCAAGCTCGGCAGGGGCTTCACCGCTCCTGTAGTGCCGAGCCATGCTCGGCAGAGGCTTTCCCAACAAAGCCCCAAGCGCAGAATCGCTGCGCTCTGAAAGCTGCCCTCACCCCAACCCCTCTCCCGTGAACGGGAGAGGGGCTTTTAGTGCAGAGCCCTGCTCTTCACCGCTCCTGTAGTGCCGAGCCATGCTCGGCAAGAAGCCTTCCCAGCAATGCCCCAAGCACAGCGTCGCTGCGCCTAAAAGCTGCCCTCACCCCCACCCCGCGACCCCACACGGGAGGGGGGCGGTTAGTGCAGTGCCCGGCCCGGCAGAGGCTTCCCCGCGCCCGTAGTGCCGCGCCATGCCCGGCCGGGGCCTTGCCGGTCAGGCCCCAGCCGAGCATGGCTCGGCTCTACAAATGGAGCCCCAGCGCAGCATGGCTGCGCACTACACATCGCGCACAAATGAAAAGGGCCGCTTAGCGGCCCTTTTCAATCTTCGATTACTTCTTCTTCGGGATATACAGATCGGTGATGGTGCCGTCGTAGATCTCCGAGGCCATCGCCACCGACTCACTCAGGGTCGGATGCGCGTGGATGGTGTGGCCGATATCTTCGGCCTCCGCGCCCATCTCGATGGCAAGACCAATTTCGGCCAGCAGCTCACCGGCATGCACGCCGACGATGGCGCCACCGATCACGCGATGGGTTTCTTCGTCGAAGATCAGCTTGGTGAAGCCTTCGGTGCGACCAATACCAATCGCGCGACCACTGGCCGCCCACGGGAACTTGGCCACGCCGACCTTCAAACCCTTGGCCTTGGCTTCGGTCTCGGTGACGCCGACCCAGGCGATTTCCGGGTTGGTGTAGGCCACCGACGGAATCACCCGTGCCACCCATTCCTTCTTCTCGCCGAAAGCGACTTCAGCCGCCAGCTTGCCTTCGTGCGTGGCCTTGTGGGCCAGCATCGGGTTACCGACGATATCGCCGATGGCGAAGATGTGCGGCACGTTGGTGCGCATCTGCCGATCAACCGGAATGAAGCCGCGATCGGTGACTTCAACGCCAGCCTTGTCGGCATCGATCTTCTTGCCATTGGCCGAACGGCCGACGGCCACCAGCACGCGATCAAACGTGCCGCTTTCCATCGCCGGCTTCTCGCCTTCGGTGGCTGCCTCGAAGGTCACGGTGATGCCCTTCTTGTCAGCGGAAACGCCCGAAGCCTTGGTCTTCAGATGGACTTCGATGCCCTGCTTTTTCAGGCGGTCGGCCAGCGGCTTGACCAGGTCCTTGTCGGCACCCGGCATCAGCTGGTCCATGAACTCGACCACGGTCACCTTGGAACCCAGGGCGCTGTACACGGTGGCCATTTCCAGGCCGATGATGCCGCCACCAACAACCAGCAGCGAACCCGGCACTTCGGCCAGTTCCAGTGCATCGGTGGAGTCCATCACGCGCTTGTCGTCCCACGGGAAGTTCGGCAGCTTCACCGCCTGCGAACCGGCGGCGATGACGCACTGCTCGAAGCGCAGCAGCTGGGTCTTGCCGTCGTCACCGACGATTTCCAGCTCGTTGGCCGAGATGAACCTGGCCAGGCCGTGCACGGTGCGGATCTTGCGCTGCTTGGCCATGCCGGCCAGGCCCTTGGTCAGCTGACCGACGACCTTTTCCTTGTAGCCGCGCAGCTTGTCCAGGCTGATCTTCGGCGCGCCGTACTCGATGCCAAGCTCATTGGCATGCGCGGCGTGGTCGATGATTTCGGCCGCATGCAGCAGCGCCTTGGACGGAATGCAGCCAACGTTGAGGCAGACGCCGCCGAGGCTGGCGTAACGTTCGATCAGCACCGTATCCATGCCCAGGTCGGCAGCACGGAAGGCCGCGGTATAACCGCCCGGGCCTGCGCCCAGCACCACGATGCGGCATTCGATGTCGGCGGTACGGCCGCTGGACGGCAGCGCCTTGGCGGCAACCGCCGGATCCGGCGCACGGTGCGACGGGGTCACCGGCGGCTTGCTGCCCGGTGCGGCCTTGGCCGCTGCCGGCGCGGCAGCAGCAGCGCCTTCCAGCACCACCACCACGTCACCGACCGAGAGCTTGTCGTCGAGCTTGACCTTGATTTCCTTGACCACACCATCGGCCGAGGACGGCACTTCCAGCGTGGCCTTGTCCGATTCCAGCGTGACCAGGCCCTGGTCCTTCTTCACCGTGTCGCCGACAGCGACCAGGATCTCGATCACCGGTACGTTCTGGTAGTCGCCGATATCCGGCACCTTGACCTCGACCGGGCCAGTAGCGGCCGGCGCGGCGGCAACCGGCGCGCTGACCGCAGCCGGGGCTGCAGCAGCGGCAGGCTGTGCAGCAGGCGCAGGCGCGGCGGCCGGTGCGGGTGCCGCGGCCGGGGCAGCGCCCTCGCCTTCGGCTTCCAGAATCACCACCACGTCACCCTCGGACAGCTTCTGATCGAGCTTGACCTTGATTTCCTTGACCACACCCGCGGCCGAGGACGGCACTTCCAGGGTGGCCTTGTCCGACTCCAGCGTGACCAGACCCTGGTCTTTCTTCACCGTGTCGCCCACGGCCACCAGAATCTCGATCACCGGCACGTCGTTGTAGTCGCCAATGTCCGGAACCTTGATTTCAATCGTCGCCATTGTTTTCTCCTGTGGGCTCAGCCGGCGTCGCCGACGAACCGGTCATGCATCTTGTCGAGCGCGCGTTCGATGTTGGCGTAACGCTTCTCGTACTTTTTGTCTTTGCTATGGGCCAGCTCGATCAGCAGCACCGCCTGTTCCTGCAGCGCTTCCAGCTGGCCGCAAGCAGGCCGCTGACCGCTGTAACGCTCACCGTTGACGGTGAACGACAGCACCTCGCCGTCGGTGACCGGCGCACGCGCAGCCACTTCGGAAGAGGCCAGGGCCTTGCCCCAGACCTCGACCAGACGCTGCGCCAGGGCATCGGGCAACGGCGCCTGGGCGAACTCAGGCTCCTGGTCCAGCTGCAGGTTGACGCCACCACGACCGCCAGCAGTGCTCCAGCTGTAGATACGCTTGTCGGCCAGTCCGGCCAACACCATCCACTGACCATTGCCGGCATCGCGGCGCAGCAGTACCTGCGATTCCACCCCGCGTGCCGGCAGCACCAGCAGCGACAGGCCATCTTCGGCCTGGCCACCGAGCAGGCTGGTTGCCGCCTGGCCGTAGTTGCCCACCGCCGGCGGCCAACCCTCACCCACCACCGGCAGACACTGGCTGGCAGCCAGTGCCGGTGCCGCCAAGGCGGCCAGTGTCAGCGCCAGCAATGCGCGTCGTGACGCCACTGGCATCACAGCAGCACGCGCCGCATGTCGGCCAGCACCTGCGACAGGTAGGTGGTGAAACGGGCGGCCAGTGCGCCGTCGATGACGCGGTGGTCATAGCTCAGCGACAGCGGCAGCATCAGCTTCGGCGCGAACTCCTTGCCGTTCCAGACCGGCTGGATGGCCGACTTGGAGACACCCAGGATGGCCACTTCCGGCGCATTCACAATCGGAGTGAAGGCGGTGCCGCCAATGCCGCCCAGCGAGCTGATCGAGAAGCAACCGCCACTCATGTCAGCCGGGCCGAGCTTGCCGTCACGTGCCTTCTTGGCCAGTTCGCCGGTTTCCTGGGCAATCTGCACCACGCCCTTCTTGTCGACATCACGGATCACCGGCACGACCAGGCCGTTCGGCGTATCGGCGGCAAAGCCGATGTTGAAGTACTTCTTCAGGGTGAGGTTCTCGCCGCTGGCGTCCAGCGAGGCGTTGAACTCGGGGAACTTCTTCAGTGCTGCGGCGCTGGCCTTGATCAGGAAGGCGAGCATGGTCAGCTTGATGCCGGCCTTCTCGTTTTCCTTGTTCAGGGCCACGCGCAGGCCTTCCAGATCGGTGATGTCAGCCTGCTCGAACTGGGTGACGTGCGGGATCATCGCCCAGTTGCGGGCCAGATTGGCGCCGGAGATCTTCTTGATGCGCGACAGCTGCACCACCTCGGTCTCGCCGAACTTGCTGAAGTCGACCTTCGGCCACGGCAGCAGGTTCAGGCCACCGCCGGCAGCTGCCGGGGCACCACCGCTGGCAGCAACGCCACCGGACAGCGCGCCCTTGACGAACTTCTGCACGTCGGTCTTGGTGATGCGGCCGCCCTTCTCCGTGCCCTTGACCTGCTGCAGGTCCACGCCCAGCTCGCGGGCGAACACGCGCACGGCCGGGCTGGCATACGGCACATTGGCCGGCAGCACGCCTTCGGCGTTGAACTGCACCGGCGGGGTAGCCGGCTTGCTGGTGGTAACCGAGTCTTCCTGGGCGATCTCGCGCTGGGCCAGCTTGTCGGCCACCGGCGCCACGGCTACCGGTTCAACCTTGGTGCCGGTCTCGGCAGCGGGCGCGACCTTGGCAGCTTCAACCTTGGCCGGAGCAGCCGGCGCGGCGGCAGCGGCAGGTTTGGCAGCCTCCTCGCTGACTTCAATCAAGGCCACGACCTTGCCTTCGGACAGGCCGTCGCCAACCTTGACCTTCAGCTCCTTGACCACACCGGCGTAGGCCGACGGTACTTCCATCGTCGCCTTGTCCGACTCCAGCGTGACCAGACCCTGGTCTTTCTTGACGGTATCGCCAACAGCGACCAGCACTTCGATCACCGGAATGTCGCTGTAGTCACCGATATCGGGGACAAGTGCTTCCTTGATTTCGGCCATGAACTACTCCAGCAACAATGAGGGAATCCCCTATTGTGGCGTTAGCGGGCCGCAGCGCCAACCGCTACAACTGAATTCGCAGCCGTATGTCCCCGGACAAGGGCACGCCACACACGCCATGACGGCCGCCCTGTCCGCCTCCAGCCACTGTTTGTGACTTGCTGGCTGTCTTGCCTGTCCTAGCCGGCCAAGCCGTTTGTTGCAGGCGATATCACCGGATCAGGCGTATTCAACCAGTGCTGCAGCGGCTGCCAGCGCTCAATCAGGCGCGGCAACGACCACGCCGCATTGGCCGGACTGGTCGAGGGAAGCGCCAGCACCGGCAGCGCAGCCGCCAAAGGCGGCAAAGCCGGAGCAATCCATTGCTGGAACGCTCTGTGCGCTGCAGCGCCATTACAGGCGATGGCGCGCAGCTGTGGCAGATCGGCAAACAGCGCGGGCAGACAGTTGGGTACTTCACTGCCGCGCACGATGGATGCATCCAGGCTGCCGCTGCGCTCGCATTGCCCGATCACATCCCACAACCCAACGCCTGACTGCTGCAGACACTGCAGCCGCTGCGCATACGCCAACTGCACATCGAAACCGCACAAGGCCGCCATCAGCGGCCAGAAGCGATTGCGCGGGTGTGCGTAGTAACGCGCTTCGAGCAGCGACAGCGCGCCCGGCATCGAACCCAGCACCAAGACACGACACTGCGCAGTCACCTGCGCGGGCAAGCCCTGCAATAGTTCGTTACTCATCACACGCAGCACAACATCGTGAATGAAAATTTCCGGCGGAACATCGTGTCCATGGGATTCCTCTGTTTTTCACTGAACGCAACACCACTGAAATACAGCTGCGTTTAGAGCGATTCATCTTGCCATCGTTAGGGTGACCACGCCCCATAACGAGGGCCTTGATAACAACGTAGTCCTGATCGCAGTAGTTCTGTTCGCAACATGAGGAGTTAGTCATGCGTTCCATCAAAATTCTCAGCCTTGCCACGCTCGGCGCACTGGCGCTGTCTTCCACCGCATTCGCGCAGGATGGCAATGGCGATACCGCTTCGGGCAAGCATTTTGCCGTGGTTGGCGGCATCAGCCTGCTGCAGCCGAAGAATGACCCAATCGACGGCGTAGGCAAGGTTGATGGCGGCCCGGCACCGACCCTGAGCGCAAGCTATTACTTCAACGACAACTTCGCCGTTGAGCTGTGGGGCGCCGCTGACAAGTTCGACCACCGCGTGCGCACCGATGGTGGCGCCAAGGCCGGCACCGTCGAGCAGCAGCCCATCGCACTGAGCGCGCAGTACCACTTCGGCCAGGCCGACAACACCTTCCGTCCGTTCGTGGGCCTGGGTTATTACGAATCGAACTTCAGCAACGAGAAGATCGACGGCCTGAGCGATAGCGGCAACCACGTTGGCGTTGAAACCGCCAAGGGCGCAATCGGCACGGTCGGTGGTGACATGAACATCAACTCCACCTGGTTTGCCCGTGCTGACGCGCGTTACATGCACGCCCGCCCGGACCTGCGCATTGCTGGCCAGAACGCCGGCGAGCTGAAGCTGGATCCGTGGACCGTTGGTTTTGGTATCGGCGCACGCTTCTAAGCGGTACCGATCCTGGCAACACCGTTGTAGATTCAATGCAGTGGTAGCAAATGAAACACGGGCCGTTCGCGGCCCGTGTTTTTTACGTCGCTGATCAACGCCAAAGCAGGAGCTACCCTCCCCAACGCTCCCCTGCCCTGCGGGGCGAGGGATGGCGTAGATCATGGGCTACCGTCATCGCTCCACTGCAGTGCCAGGTAATCAAACTTCTGTTGCAGGCGCGGCTTGACCACATCGAAGAACGGCGACACGTCGAAGTCGCGCGGGGTGTAAAGGCTGTAATTGCGGATATGCAGGATTTCCCGTGTCTGCTCGGCACCACCGGCCTGCGCCGCCACCGTTTCGATCTCCGGCAGGATCGGATAGCGGATCGACTCGAATGCCTGCGCCAGCAAGGTTGAACAGATCGCCTTGGTCGGCTCGCCGCTGCCCAGCGCAATCAGCCGCCGCCGCAGATGGCCTGGCACCGGCGGTTGCCGGACCAGGTAGCGCGCCAGGTCGAATACGTTCTTCAGGTCATAGCTGTAACCCAGGCGGGCACGCAGGAAACCGACCAGTTGGTCCACCACCATTGGGGACAGGCCCTGCGGGCGGCAGATGCGGGTGTGCTGATCGGTGAACGCGCTCAACGGGATGCGACGCACGCCCTGCTCCACATCCACGTCGATCAGCATTGGCTGCGGCGTGCCACCCTGCAGCAGCGGCTCTTCGCCGATGTACAGCGCCGCATGCGACCAGGTGGACTGGGTCAGGTACTTGATGGCGGTTGAGAACCGGCTGTTGCCCTCCACCAGCAACACATCGCCACGCCGCAGGGTGCGCGCCAGCAGCGCCGGCGCGCTGGTCGAGGGCCGCATCTGATGGCGACGCGGCTGTGCCAGGAAATGCGCCAGCCTGCGCCCGAAAAACCGCAGCAAACCCATCAATGCTCTCCGTCTGTGCCTGCATCAGACTAGCCGGGACCGGCCTTGCCTGCCATCGGCCAGCGGCTCAGCGCGGGCTGCGGTCAAACCCGCGATAGCGTTGATGGTGGCGGACCCTGCGCCGCAGCAACCAGGCATACATGCCGGCGTAACCGAGCAGCAGCGCCGCCATCGCCAGCAAGCCGGCATGGCTGAGCCAACCCGAATCGGGCCAGGGCACGTGGTTCACCGAGGCCTGCCAGCCCTGCACCATGCCGGCAACCACCCGCACCACGATCATCGCAGTCAGTGCCAGTACCAGCCAGGTATTGGGTTTGTAATGCAGCGTTTCCGCACCGGGCTCGAAGCGCGTCAGGAAGTGGCCAAGCACCCCGACCAGCAGACCGGCCAGCCAGCCCAATGCCGCATAGGACCAGGCCCCGGTCCACCAGAAACCGGCAATGGCGACAAACACCGCAAACAGGCCGGTGGACACCAGCGTCGCCCAGAAGTTGAAGGTGATCAACCAAGGCCGTGCCTGCCGCCGCGCACCGCCGCTGCGGACGCGTTGCCACAGCGATAGCGGCATCAGCAGCAACATGATGGCAACGAAAACCAGTATCGCCAGTGGCAGAGCGAACAGCAGTGGCATGGTGTCTGATCCCTGGATGCAGAACCAAAGAGTACGCCACCAACCAACCCGGTAGTGCCGAGCCATGCTCGGCAGAGGCCTTACCAGAATTCCAAACCTGTAGGAGCGGCGTAAGCCGCGAAGCAGACACCGGTACAGGCGTCAGCACCATCGCAATCCGATGATGCCCTTGCTTCGCGGCTTACGCCGCTCCTACATGGGGCTGTCGAGAAAGCCCTTGCCGAGCATGGCTCGGCACTACAGATGAAGCTTAGAACGCCGGCAGTACCGCGCCCTTGTACTTCTGCTCGATGAAGGCCTTCACTTCCGGGCTGTTCAAGGCCTTGGCCAGCTTCTGTACGCGGGCGTCGTCCTTGTTGTCCGGGCGCGCGACCAGGAAGTTCACGTAGGGCGAATCGCTGCTCTCGATCGCCAGGGCGTCCTTGGTCGGGTTGAGGCCGGCGTCCAACGCATAGTTGGTGTTGATCAGCGCCAGATCGACCTGGTCGAGCACGCGCGGCAGCATCGCCGAGTCCAGCTCGCGGAACTTGAGCTGCTTCGGGTTCTCGGTGATGTCGCGCTGGGTGGACAGCGCATTGCTCGGGTCCTTGAGCTTGATCACGCCGGCGGTGTCCAACAGGATCAGCGCGCGGCTGTTGTTGCTGGGGTCGTTCGGGATCACCACGTCGGCGCCGGTGGGCAGCTCGGCCAACGACTTGAAGCGGCGCGAATAGGCGCCGAACGGTTCGATATGCACGCCGGTGACGGTGACCAGATCGGTCTTGCGATCCGCGTTGTAGGCCTTCAGGTAGGGCTCGGTCTGGAAGTAGTTGGCATCCACCTGCTTCTGCACCAACTGGTCGTTGGGCTGCACGTAATCGTTGAATACACGCACGTCGAGCTTGACGCCTTCCTTCTCCAGCAGCGGCTTGACCACCTGCAGAATCTCGGCGTGCGGCACGGCGGTGGCGGCAACCACCAACTTGGATTCATCGGCAGCCGGCTTGGCGCAGGCGGACAGGGCCAGCACGGCGGCAACCAGGGGGAAGGCAAGCAGCTTGTTCATCGGTAACGTGATCCCGTGGGGAAGGATGGTGTACATACGCTAACAGGCCGGCACGCGGCGTGCCGACCTGCCTTCATTCCATTACTTGCGGCTGTAATGCGTGACCAGACGGTCGCCGAGCATCTGCAGCAGCTGCACCAGCACCAGCAGCAGCACCACCGTGACCAGCGCCACGTCGGTATGCGAACGCTGGTAGCCATCGCGGAAGGCCAGATCGCCCAGGCCGCCGGAACCAATCGCACCGCCCATCGCGGTGAAGCCGATCAGGGCAATGGTGGTGACGGTGGCACCGGCAATCAGACCCGGGCGCGCTTCCGGCAGCAACACTTTGAAGACCAGCTGTTTGGTGGTCGCGCCCATCGCCTGGCTGGCTTCGATCACACCTCGGTCGACTTCGCGCAGTGCGGTTTCAACCAGACGTGCATAGAACGGTGCAGCGCCAACGACCAGCGGCAGGATCGCGCCACGCACGCCCAGCGAGGTGCCCATCAGGCCCAGCGTCACCGGGATCAGCACGATCATCAGGATGATGAAGGGCACCGAGCGCAGCAGGTTCACCAGCAGCGCGGTGATGCCGTACACCACCGGCTTGCGGTGCAGCTGCGGCGAGCCGGTCAGGAACAGCAGCACACCCAGCGGCAGACCAATGGCCAGGGTCAACGGCAACGAGCCAGCCAGCATCAGCAGCGTGTCGATGGTGGCCTGGCCGATATCGGCCCACTTGCCCGCATCGAGATGACGGAAGAAGCCTTCCGCAGCAGTTGCAATGATCATCGGCGCAGCTCCTCCACGTGCACACCGGCGGCGACAAACGCCGCCTGCGCGGCATTCTGGTCGCCGCCCACCAGGGCAACGGTCAGCTGGCCGTAGGGCGTGTCCTTGATGCGGTCGATGCGGCCGGTAAGGATGTTGTAGTCCACTCCCGTGTCGCGGGCGATGCGCCCCAGCAGCGGGTCGTAGGTTCCGTCGCCGAGGAAGGTCAGGCGCACGATGCGGCCGCCGACTGCGGCGTAATCACGCAGCTGCTCGCCTTCGTCAACGTGTTCGGACTCGGAGACGAAACGGCGCGTGGTCGGGTGCTTCGGATGCAGGAAGACCTCGGTGACTGGGCCCATTTCCACCATATGGCCGGCATCAAGCACGGCGACACGGTCGCAGACGCGGCGGATCACATCCATTTCGTGGGTGATCAGCACGATGGTCAGGCCCAGGTCGCGATTGATCTTGCCCAGCAGGGCCAGCACCGAGGCAGTGGTCTGCGGGTCGAGCGCGCTGGTGGCTTCGTCGCACAGCAGGATCTGTGGGCGCGTGGCCAGCGCGCGGGCAATGCCGACACGCTGCTTCTGCCCACCGGACAGCTGCGAGGGGTATTTGCCCGCATGCGCTTCCAGCCCGACCATGCGCAGCAGTTCAGCCACGCGTGCATCGATCTCGGCCTTGGGTGTGCCCGCCAGTTCCAACGGGAACGCCACATTGGCGGCCACGGTACGCGCCGACAACAGGTTGAAGTGCTGGAAGATCATGCCGATGCGCCGGCGCAGCGTGCGCAGGTCGTCGGCTGGCAGCGCGGTGGCATCCTGACCGTCGATCAGTACGCGGCCGCCGCTGGGCTCTTCGAGCCGGTTGATCAGGCGGATCAGGGTCGACTTGCCGGCACCGGAATGGCCGATGATGCCGAACACTTCGCCGGCCTGGATCTTCAGGTCGAGCGGATGCAGCGCAGTGATCGCGCGACCGTCGACGGCATAAGACTTCTGCAGGTGCTGGAACTCGATCACTGCCAGGGCAACCGGGGGGCATAAGGAGGGGGCGTGCAGCCTAGCAGCGCCGGGCCGCCGGCGCGCGTGCCGCAAACCGGAATCTTATTCCTTTTGGTTCTAAGCGAAGCCCGTCGGGACTGTGCTGGGGCGGCGAGCGGGCTGTTTGTGGGAGCGGCGTCAGCCGCGAAGCAGATAGACGAGCAGATCGCGGCAATATCTGTTCATCCGGCCTGACCAGCTTAGCGGCTGAGGCCGATAGCGCCTGCTGGGAAGGCCCCTGCCGAGCATGGCTCGGCACTACACCCCCTCCCTTTGGCGCAGCCAAGGGGAGGGCTGGGGAGGGGTTGGCTTTGAGGCCTTTCCGGCAGTCTCAGTTTCGCGGCTGAGGCCGATAGCGCCTGCTGGGAAGGCCCCTGCCGAGCATGGCTCGGCACTACAGCCTTTCCGGCAGTCTCAGCTTCGCGGCTGATGCCGCTCCCGCAAGCGCTCTGCCCCCTCCCTTGCGCCGAAGGCGGAGGGGAGGGTTGGGGAGGGGTTGGCTCGGCCCTTCCGGCAGTGTCAGCTTCGCGGCTGATGCCGCTCCTACAACAACATCGGCCCCCGGCCGCTGGCTCAGGGGTGATCTACCTGATCTGGCCGCTGTGCCCGTTGCACCCGCTCGCGGTGCAGCAGGTACAGGCCGCTGGCGACGATGATGCTGGCGCCTATCCAGGTCCAGCGGTCAGGCAGTTTCTGCCACAGCAGCACGTCCCAGCCGATCACCCAGACCAGGCCGGTGTACTCCAGCGGCGCGATCATCGAAGCTTGGCCCAGCTGGAAAGCGCGGGTCAACGCGATCTGCCCCAAGGCCCCGGCCAAGCCCATGCCGGCGATCAGTGCGGCGTGCTTCCACTGCAGCGGCTGCCATTGCGGCCAGGCCAGCAACCCCGCCCCTATCGCCATGATCAGCAGGAACCAGACGACCATTGATTGCGGAGTATCCGTACGGGTCAGCAGGCTGACCGTTACCGCAGCAATCGCATACGCGGTCGCCGCCAGCAACACCATCAGGCCCGGGAAGGAGATGAACCCATCCACGCCTGGGCGCAGCACCACCAGCACGCCGATCAGGCCGATGCCGATCGCCACCCAGCGCCGTGGGCCCACGTATTCGCCCAGCAGGGGCACCGACAGCGCGGCTACCAACAAGGGCGCGACAAAGTAGATGGTGTAAGCGGTGGACAGCGACAAGGTCCGCAACGCATAGACAAAGCAGCCAATCATCACCATGCCGAGCACGCCACGCAGCAGGTGCAGGCCCCAGCGCACCGGGATGATCGAGCGTGGCCCGGCGGTGGCAAGCACCCACACCAGCACGAACGGCAGCGAGGCCGCGCCACGCAGCATGGTGACCTGCAAGGTCGGGTAGCTGCTGGACAGCATTTTCATGCCAGCGTCCATGCACGAGAAGAAAGCGACGGCGGCCAGCATCCAGACGATGGCACGCACGGGGGATTGAGTAGGTGACATGCGCCTATTATCCGCTGCCACGGCCCAGCTTGCAGACTGCCGCCAGTAATGGTCGATGCTATGTTCTGGCCAACGCCAGCCCGGGTCCGAACATGCGCAAGCCACTGCAACATCCAGGAGCCACGCCCCGCCTGCTGCGCTTTGCCCCGTTGCTGCTCGCTGCCGTGCCCTGGTTTGCCACTGCCGCGCAGGCACCCGGTGCTGAAGCGCTGGCACAGTTGGATGGCTTTGCGTTGAGGCTGCAGACCGCCGGCCAGTTCTCGGGCACGGTGTTGATCGCCAGCGGCGATGACGTGGTGTTCGAGAAGACCTACGGCGCGCGCGATGAGCAGCAGGAAACACCGCTGCAGGTAAATGACCGCTTCAACCTGGCCTCGGCCGGCAAGATGTTCACCAGCGTGGCGATCCTGCAGCAGATTGCCGCCGGCCGCCTCAGCCTGGACAGCAAGGTCGGTGAGGTGCTCAAGACCTACCCCAACCGCCAGTTCGCCAATGAGGTGAGCGTGCGCCAATTGCTGACACACAGCGCCGGCGCGGGTGATATCGATGAGCTGTTTGGCGCCGAGCACAGCGCCGATCGCGCGCGGCTGCGCAGCCTGGAAGAGATGGTTGCGCTGCACGCCGGGCGCGCACCGGAGTTCGCGCCTGGCAGCGCGCAGAAGTACGGCAACTTTGGCTATCTGGTATTGGGACGGATGCTGGAAGTGCTCTCCGGGCAGGATTTCGAGAGCTACATCCGCCAGCACGTGCTGCAACCGGCAGGCATGCAACATACCGGTTTCGTCGATTGCGACGACCCCGCAGCCGATCTCGCCCGCGCCTATGCGGACTTCGAAGGCAAGCGCGTGCGTAACTGCGCCACCCAACCCGGTCGCGGCCTGCCCGCCGGCGGCGAAGTAGGCAGCGCGCGCGATATGTTCCGCTTCGTGCAGGCCTTGAATGCCGGCAAGCTGCTGCCGGCTGCCCTGTTCGAACAGGCCACCAAAACCCAACGTGAGTTCATGGGCCTGGGCTTTTTTGCCACCGGCTACGGCAAGGACGTGCCGGCCCGTGACTTCCGCTGGGGCCACGGCGGCAGCACTGACGGTGTCTGCACCGACGTGCGCCATTACCCGGCAACCGGTGAGACGGTGATCGTGCTGTCCAACAAGGATGCACCGGCCTGTTTTGCCGTATCCGGCCTGCTGCACGCGCAGTGGAAGCAGCCTTGAATGAAATGCAGGGCGCGCCCCACGCGCTGCCCGTCCTAACGAATATTTCCCAATCCCCATGCAAGGATGCGCGCCGATGAAACCTCGCACGACACTATTGCTGGCAGCCTCGTTGAGCCTGACCACGCTCTCCATTCCCGCATTCGCCCAGCAGGCCTGCAGCCCGCGTTATCCGCCGCCGACCACGATTGCCGCCATGTTCGACATGGCCGCAGTCACCGCCGATACGCTCGATGCCCTGCCCGGCGTGGATGTGGCCATTGCAGCGCGCGGTGGCCAGGATCTGAGCAAGTACGGCCTGCGTCACAGCCACTTGGCCTTCCTGGTCCGCAACGACAGCGGCAGCTGGGACGTGGTGCACCTGCTGAACCGCTGCAAGACCGACAACTCGGACCTGTACCGCGAAGGCCTGGTGAACCTGGTTGGCGAAAGCTCGATCACCACCGACCTGCGCGTTGGCATTCCCACGCCGGAAGTACGCGCCGCATTGAAGACGCTGCTCAGCGGTGATGCGCGCAACGCGCGCGCCCTGCATGAGCCGCGCTACAGCATGCTGGCCTATCCCGGCAGCACCGACTACCAGAACTCCAACCAATGGATCCTGGAAGTCACCGCTGCGGCGATGGCACAGGCCGCCGGTGAGCCTACCCTGGCTGACCGCAGCAGCGCGCTGGCCTGGCTGAAGCAGAAAAGCTATACGCCCACGCGTATGCACATCGGCATCGGCAAGCGGCTGGGCGCGCGCTTCTTTGCCGACAACGTGGCAGTCACCGACCACCCGGCCAGTGAGCGTATTTCCGGCAACTACTCGGTGGTGACGGTGGAGTCGGTCTTCGACTTCCTGCACCGCAACGGCGCGCTGGAACGCGAACTCGCCATTGCCCGCCAAATCCCGGTGCCGGCCATGACCGGCACGCCCTCCCCCGTACAACGACAGGAGTCCACCCCATGAAGCATCTGCTCAAGAGCGGCGCCCTCGCCTTTGCCCTCGCCGCCAGCCTCGGCCTGGCGCCCAGCCAGGCAGGTGCTGAAGGCTTCAACCTCAACGGCTCGCAGGTTTCGGTGCTGGCGACCGGCTCCAGCGTGGTGATGGTGGTGTCCGGGCCGATCTTCCTGTCCGCCGCCGGTGTGCGCGGCGCCGCTGACATGTCCAAGGAATCCAGGGAACGCCGCGAAGAAAAGCGCCGCGTCAGTGCCGGCCCGTTGCCGGACCTGGAGGTCAAGTCGGTAGAGACCGCAGCGGACGGCGGCCGCCGTGTCGCCCTGGAAGACCCGGCCAACCCGGAGAACCACGCCACCCTGCAATGGCCCAAGCGCGAGGACGATCCGGCCGCGGGTTTCACCGTGGGCGCCAAGATCGCCTTCCAGCCGAGTCCGCAGGGCGCGGGCTGGATGCTGCGCAATCCCGAAGGCGCGGCGCTGGCGTTCGTGCCCACCATCGAGGCGGTGGATGAAAGCCGCACCCGCACACTTTGATCATTGACCTGGCCTCGCTGAGGAGCTCCCCATGAAACCCCTGTTTTCCCTGCTTGCGTGCGTTACCTTCAGCGGCCTGTTGGTGATTGCGCCGGCACGTGCCGGTGACGGCCTGAACCGTTCGGAAGTGAGCACACTGGTGACCTCAGCCGGCGCGTCGATGCTGGTTTCGGCACCGTTGCTGCTGGCGGCATCGGCGGCCGACAAGTCGTCCACGGCGTCATCGCAATCCGGTGAGCGCGCAACCCGCCGCGTCAGTGCCGGCCCCTTGCCGGACATGAAGGTTGAAGCAATCACCCAGGACGCCGATGGTGGCCGCAGCATTGCGCTTGCAGACCCACTGGACGCGGCCAACACCGCAACGCTGCATTGGCCGCAGCGCGAGGACAACCCGGCATCGAACTTCGTGCTGGGCCAGACCGTAGCGTTCACACCCAGCCCGCAGGGCGCTGGCTGGATGCTACGCGCCGAAGACGGCGCGGTGCTTACCTTTGTGCCGGCGATTGAAGCGGCGCAGGTGAGCCATAGCGGGAAGCTTTGAGCATCCCGTAATGCAGGGCCGGGGCAATCCGCACAATTGCCTGATTGCTCCCTTCTCCCGCCTGCGGGAGAAGCTGCTTCAGATCGCAAACATGCCTGATTGCTCCCTTCTCCCGCTTGCGGGAGAAGGTGCCCGGAGGGCGGATGAGGGGGCTTTGGCTTGGGTTTTTTGAAACTGAAACGCGAGCAAGGCCAACAGCACAAGCAAAAGCTTGCCCTCACCCCAACCCCTCTCTCGCCATGCGGGAGAGGGGCTAAGTTCTCCTGATCGCAGGCGACGTGCACTCCTGTCGCCGTTGACATCTCCCCAGACCCACACCAGTTACAATGCGCGCCTACCTGCCCTCCCGGGCACGGCCCTCCCCTTCTTTATTGATGCAGTGCCCACCGGCGCTGCCTGTGCCCGTTCATGTCCTCACATCCTTCCATCCGCTTCGCTCCGCTGACCCCCACCTCGCTGCTGCTGGCCGTGCTGGCAATGGGTGCCGTGGTGCTGGGCTCGAATGTGCTGGTGCAGTACCCGATCAATGACTGGCTTACCTGGGGGGCGTTCAGCTACCCGATCGCGTTCCTGGTCAGCAACCTGATCAATCGCCGCTTTGGCCCGCAGGCGGCACGCCGTGTGGCCTGGGCCGGTTTCGCGGTGGCGGTGGTGTTGTCGGTGTGGATCGCCACCCCGCGCATCGCGGTAGCCTCGTGCTCGGCCTTCATCGTTGCGCAGTTGTTGGACATCACCGTGTTCGATCGCCTGCGTGCCGGCAACTGGTGGCGTGCGCCGATGGTCGCCACCACCTGCAGCGCCACGGTGGATACGGCCATCTTCTGGTCCATCGCCTTCGCCGGCTCGCAGCTGCCGTGGATCAGCTGGGCAGCTGGCGATCTGGCCGTAAAGCTGGCCATCGGCGTCTGCCTGCTGGCGCCGTTCCGTGCGCTGCTGTGGAAGATGGCGCCGTTGAAGCCAGGAACCAGAGGCTAGAAGCGAGGAACTGGAGAAGAGCGACTCCGTTCTCTCTCTCCGTTGCTGTTTCCTGAACTCTAGTTTTTGACCTCCAGCTCCTGCCCCTTGGACGCTGGAAAAGGCAGTCCCTGTGCAATTGCCGCGGCCGTGATCGCCGCACAGGCGGCCTCGATCTCAGCGGTGGGCACAACGATGCGTGGGCGCCGGTCCAAGGTACAGCTCAGGCCGGCATCGAGCAGCGTGGCGTGGGCGTCGTGCAGGGCCGTTGCGGCTTCCGCCGGCAGCCAACCCACCTTGGCCAACGCGGTAATCAGCAACGGGGTTTCCCTCGGCTCGCATAGCGCCGGGCTGTGCTGCGCCTGCGACAGCACACCGGTCTGCAGCACGAACTCCAGGTCCACCAGCCCGCCCGGCCCCTGTTTCAGATCCAGTCGGCCCGCGTCACTGCGGTCCAGCTCGCCGCGCATGCGCCCGCGCATCTTCAGTACGTCGCCAAACAAGATGTCGTGGTCACGCACGCGGCTCAAGGTGGCAGTACGCACCTGTTCGAAATCCAGCAGCAACGAGGCGTCACCGGCAATGCCACGCGCACGCACCAAGGCTTGATGCTCCCAGGTCCAGGCACGCTCGCGCTGGTATTCGGTATAGCTGGCCAGCGATGACACCAGCGCGCCCTTGCCACCATCCGGGCGCAGCCGCACATCGATGTCATACAGGCGGCCCGCCGCAGTGACTGCGCCGAGCAGGGCCATCACCTTCTGCGCCAAGCGTGCGAACCAGCGGCCGCTGTCCAGCGCGCGCGGACCGTCACTGCCTTCCACACCCGCCGGGCTGTCGTACAGGAACACCAGGTCCAGGTCCGAGCCAAACCCCAGCTCGACGCCGCCCAGGCTGCCATAGCCGATGATCGCGAAGCGCCCACCGGGCACTTCACCATGTGCCTGCAGCATGTCGGCCTGCGCCATCTGCAGCACCGTCACCACCACCGCATCGGCCAGCAGCGCCAGTTGATGGGTGCAGTCCACCGCCCGCTGGCGGCCATCGTGGAAGGCCAATGCCATGCGGAAGCTCAGCGCGAGGCGCACTTCATTGAGCTCGCGCAGGGCCGCTTCCGGGTCATCGATGGCCAGTGCGCTGGCGCAGGCAGCGCGCATCTCCTGCGCGTCCGGCATCGGCCCGGCGACGCGGGTATCGAGCAGTTCGTCCAGCAGCAGCGGGAATGCCACCAGCCGCTCGGACAGCAACGCGCTGCGTGCCAGCACATTGACCAGCCGGGTCAGCGCGCTGGGTTGTTCGTCCAGCAGCGCCAGGTAGCTGGTACGGCGCAGGATCGCCTGCAGCAGGCCAAGCACGCGCCGCAACGCGGCATCCGGCTGCGGCGAGCGGGTGGCGGCATGCAGCAGCGCCGGCAGCACCCGGTCCAGGCGCGCGCGGGCATTGTCGGAGAGTGATTTCACTCCCAGCGACTGGGCGAACTCGCGCAGCGACTGGTCGGCGCCATGGGCATCGCTGAAGCCCGCCTCGGCCAATACCTCGGCGCTGCCACCGCCGGGCAATACACGCCAGTAACTGGACAGCACATCCGGCGCCGCCTGGCCGCGCCGCGGTGCCAGCAAGGCACCAAATTCGACGCTGACGCGGTCGCGCTGTTCATCCAACGCAGCCAGCAGGGCGTCCCAGTCGGCATAGCCCAGGCCCAGCGCGATGCGCGTGCGATCCAGCGGGTCGTTGGGCAGGCAGTGGGTCTGCGCGTCACGCAGCATCTGCAGGCGGTTCTCCAGCCGGCGCAGGAAGCGATAGGCCTGGATCAGGTCATCGCCATCGCCTGCCGCCATCTGCCCGCCTTCAACCAGGGCACGCAGCGCCGGCAGCAGGCGCCGTTCGCGCAGTGACGGCTCGCGGCCGCCACGGATCAGCTGCAGCGCCTGGGCAAGGAATTCAATCTCGCGGATGCCGCCGGGGCCGCGCTTGATGTCATCCAGGCGGTCCTTGCGTGCAACCTCGGCGGTGATCGCCGCCTTCATCTCGCGCAGGCCATCGAGCGCGGTGTAATCCAGATAGCGGCGGTAGACGAAGGGCCGCAACGTCTCCAGCCAGGCTTCGCCAGCGGCGATGTCGCCGGCAACCGCGCGTGCCTTGATCCAGGCATAGCGCTCCCAGTCGCGACCTTCGCGCTGGAAGTACTGGTCCATGCCGGCGAATGACAGGGCGATGCGCCCGGCCGTGCCAAACGGGCGCAGGCGCAGGTCAACGCGGTGGCTGAAGCCTTCGGCCGTGGTTTCATCCAGCAGCCGCGCCAGGCGCTGGCCAAGCCGGGCGAAATATTCCTCGGCCGCCAGCGGGCGCGCGCCATCGGACTCGCCGTTCTGCGGGTAGGCATAGACCAGATCGATGTCGGAAGAAAAATTGAGCTCACCGCCGCCCAGCTTGCCCAGCCCGAACACCACCAACTGTTGCGCACTGCCATCGGCCGCCCGTACCAACCCGTGGCGGCTGGCGAATTCCTGCTCCAGGGCCGCCAGGCCCAGCGCCAGGCATTGCTCGGCCAGGCGCGTGGCGCCGACCAGGGTGGCATCCACATCGTCCAGGTCCAGCAGGTCGCGCCAGATCAGCCGGGTCGAGGCGGCGGCGCGGTAGCGGCGCAGCTGGGTCGGCCAGGCGCTGGGCTGCAGTGGGTCCAGTTCGGGCAGGGGCAGCGGCGCCGGATCTGCCTGGCCCAGCAGTTGCAGCAGCTCTGGCTGCCGGCACAAGGTATCGATGGCGAAATCGCTGGTGATCGCCAGTTGCCGCAGACCCGCCTCGAAGCCCGCCGCTTGCGGCCATTGCGCCGGATCCGGGGCGGCCAGCTTGAGCCGGGCCAGCGCGCGTTCGATTACAGGCTGAACAAATTCAGAAATTGCGGGGGTGATTTGGTCCATCCCCCGATTCTGGCATCTGTGGGCGAGCGGTCGCCATCTCCGGCGATCAGGCAATAAAAAAGCCCGCTGACAGCGAACTGTCAGCGGGCTTTGCTCCCTCCCCCACGTCGGGATGCAGGGCGATCCTGCGGGCTGTGCGGACAACTTGCACGCTGCACTGCAAAACAATACTGGGCAGTACAAGAGCAAGGGGGCTTCAAAGACCATCCCACCAAGGTAGAACCCCCCTGTACCCGCCGAACGGCGATAATCAGCAATCCCCCCAACAAACCGTAGTCGTCATGTCTGTCGAACGTATTTTGGACCCGCGCCTGCGCGACCGCGTCGTTTCCGCCGAGCAAGCGGCCGCTTTCATCCAGCCGGGCGAAACCGTGGCCATGAGCGGCTTCACCGGTTCCGGCTATCCCAAGGCGGTGCCATTGGCGCTGGCGCAGCGCATTGAAGAAGTGCACGCCGCCGGCCAGCCGTTCCAGATCAAGTTGATGACGGGTGCCTCGACCGCGCCGGAACTCGACGGCGCACTGGCCAAGGTAGATGCCATTGCGATGCGCATGCCGTTCCAGACCGACCCGGATGCGCGCAAGCGCATCAACGAAGGCAAGTTGGACTACATCGATATCCACCTTTCCCACGTTGCCCAGCACGTGTGGTTTGGTTTTTACGGTGAGATCGACACCGCAGTGATCGAAGTCTCGGCCATCCGCGAAGACGGCTCGCTGGTGCCTTCCACCTCGGTCGGCAACAACAAGACCTGGCTGGACCTGGCCAAGAAGGTGATCATCGAGGTCAACGAGTGGCAGCCCGCGGATATCGAGGGCATGCACGACATCTATTACGGCACCGCGCTGCCGCCGCACCGCAAGCCGATTCCGCTGATCCATGCCAACGACCGCATCGGCCAGACCACGCTCAACGTGGACCCGGACAAGATCGTGGCGGTGGTGCGCACCAATGGCCCGGACCGCAATAGTCCGTTCAAGCCGATCGACGAGGACAGCCGCCAGATTGCCGGCTACCTGATCGAGTTCCTCAAGCACGAAGTGGCCAAGGGCCGCCTGCCGGCCAACCTGCTGCCGCTGCAGTCGGGCGTGGGCAATATTCCCAATGCGGTGCTGGCAGGCCTGGCCGAGAGCGGCCTGCGTGGGCTGACCTCGTTCACCGAAGTGATCCAGGACGGCATGCTGGATCTGCTCAAGTCCGGTGTGCTCGAGTACGCCTCGTGCACCGGTTTCGCGCTGAGCCCGGAAGCGAACGAAGAGTTCAAGCGCAACATCAAGTTCTACCGCGAGCGCATCATCATGCGCACGCAGGAGATCTCAAATCACCCGGAGCTGGTGCGCCGCCTGGGCTGCATCGGCATGAACGGCATGATCGAGGTGGACCTGTACGGCAACGTCAATTCCACCCACGTGATGGGCAGCCGCATCATGAACGGCATTGGCGGTTCGGGTGACTTCACCCGCAACGGCTTCCTGTCGACCTTCCTGAGTCCATCGATGGCCAAGGGCGGTTCGATCTCGGCGATCGTGCCGATGGTCAGCCACGTCGACCACACCGAGCACGATGTCTCCATCATCGTCACCGAGCAGGGCCTGGCCGATCTGCGTGGCCTGCCGCCGCGTGCACGTGCCCGTCAGGTGATCGACAACTGTGCGCATCCGGACTACCGCGACCAGCTCAACGACTACTTCGACCGCGCCTGCCGCGACAGCTACGGCAAGCACACCCCGCACCTGTTGCCCGAAGCCCTGTCCTGGCATCAGCGCTATATCGACACCGGCAGCATGAAGGCCTGAAGCCAAACCTGTAGAGCCGAGCCATGCTCGGCTGGGGCTTTATCGGGAGCCCGATCTGTAGTGCCGAGCCATGCTCGGCAGGGGCTTTACCGGGAGCCCGAGCTGTAGTGCCGAGCCATGCTCGGCAGGGGCTTTACCGCGAAGGCCCCTTGCCGAGC
>NZ_JBRRBO010000059.1:0-23217 GCF_056756175.1 Stenotrophomonas sp. STEN240
CGTCAAGATGGTTGTCACCCTGATCAACCCGGTGGCAATGGACGAAGGCCTGCGCTTCGCAATCCGCGAAGGTGGCCGTACCGTCGGCGCCGGCGTGGTTGCAAAGATCGTTGCCTAATAGCGCTGCGCTTCCTCGCGAAGCAAGGTGTTGAAGAAGGGCGGCCTCCGGGCCGCCCTTTTTTTTTGTCTGTTTTTTGCGGGGCAGGGGCATGGCCGATGGCTATGGGGGTTGGGGTTTCTCCTGTGGTCTTGGCTTTGGAGGTTGCCGGTTTCCGGGACTGAGGCTTCCGGGCTACCTGGCGCTGGGGGGATGTTGCTGGCCCAAAGCTTTGGTATCCGGGCGTTCGAAAAGTTTGGTGTTTCGAGGGTGGAGTGCTGAAAAGGCCGGAGGATCAACGGCCAAGAGCTTGCCCTCACCCCAACCCCTCTCCCGCGCGCGGGAGAGGGGCTAGTGCGCTGCGATCTGCGGGTATCCGGGCAGCTGGCAGGCATCGAGGCAAGCTGCAGGTATCCGAGCAAACGGCAGGGGCCGAGCAAGCGGCAGGGGCCGAGCAGGGAGCAGGATCCGAGCAGGCAACAAGATCCGAGCGGGCGGCAGGATTCGAGTAAGCGGCAGGATCCGAGTAAGCAGCAGGTTCCGAGTAAACGGCAGGATCCGAGCAAACGGCAGGATCCGAGCAAACGGCAGGATCCGAGCAAACGGCAGGATCCGAGCAAACGGCAGGATCCGAGCAAACGGCAGGATCCGAGCAAACGGCAGGATCTGAGCAAACGGCAGGATCCGAACAAACGGCAGGATCCGAGCAAATGGCAGGATCCGAGCAGGTCGCGGGGATCGGGCAGGCCGCAGTTATCCGAGCCCCTCTCCCGCCTGCGGGAGAGGGGTTGGGGTGAGGGCAGCTCTTCGAAACAAGCTTGGGCTGGCTGAACAGGGTCGATTTGTGCTCCTGCCCAGGTCGCATGGATAATGCGGCCCTCGTTGCATGCGCCCGGCTCGTTTGCCGTATGCGCTCGCTGTTTTACCCGTGTCACTGCTCGTTCCTGGGGCAGGGCAGGGCGGCGGATGGGGTGTTGAGGTGGTTCTTCGCAGTCTGCGTGGGTTTTGCCGAAACAGGGTATTGAGCTGACGCCTGCGAAATAGCGCGCTGTTTGCGCAAATGCCCGCTGGCAATAGCCAGGCTGCAAACGGCCATCTACGTCAAAACCCCTTGAATCCTGCTGTTGGCTGAAGCACCCCATACCTCGGCAGAGGGGTGAGTTGCAATAGGCAAAAAATACTGACAGAATGCACGACCACTCGCGGAAGGCTCGTTTACGAGGTTTCCGCAACCAGCGAAAGGAGGGGCAGGACGCACCTCGTATTCGCCAGACAAGGACAGGTCGCGTGGCTCACTCCGGTTAACCGGGGTGATACCGCGCGTTTGAATATGTCTGGGGCGGCCGGGAAACCGGGCCGCCCTGCTGTTTTGAAAGGATTCGCGCGACGGGCAGTGCTTCGGCGCTAAACGTCGTTTTCATGGGGTTCGGCACACTCAGGGGCCGGACCTGTCGCTCTTTAGACCTATAGGAACACCGTCATGGCGGACCAAAAGATCCGAATTCGGTTGAAGGCGTTTGATCATCGTTTGATCGACCGTTCGGCCAGCGAGATCGTTGAAACGGCAAAGCGGACCGGCGCGCAAGTGCGTGGCCCGATCCCTCTGCCCACCAAGATCGAGCGTTACACCATCCTCGTCTCCCCGCACGTCGACAAAGACGCGCGTGACCAGTACGAGACCCGCACGCATAAGCGCGTGCTCGATATCGTCGACCCCAACGACAAGACCGTGGACGCGCTGATGAAGCTCGAACTGGCTGCCGGCGTCGACGTTCAGATCAAGCTGACCTGAGGACTACGACCATGACGAAGAAATATTCGTTGGGCTTCGTGGGCCGCAAGGCTGGCATGAGCCGCGTTTTCACTGAAGATGGCCAGTCCATCCCAGTGACCCTGATTGAAGCCACCCCGAACCGCATCGCGCAGATCAAGACCGTCGAAACCGACGGCTACAGCGCTGTGCAGGTGACTGTCGGCGCACGTCGCGCTGCACTGGTCAACAAGCCGGAAGCTGGTCACCTCGCCAAGGCGAAGGTTGAAGCCGGTCGCGGCCTGTGGGAATTCCGCGTTGAAGACGCACAGATCGGCGATTTCGCCGTCGGTGGCGAAATCAAGGCAGACATCTTTGAAGTCGGCCAGACGGTTGACGTCCAGGGCGTCACCAAGGGTAAGGGCTTCCAGGGCACCATCAAGCGCTACAACTTCCGTATGGGCGATGCAACCCACGGTAACTCGCTGTCGCATCGCGCGCCGGGTTCCTTGGGCCAGCGCCAGACCCCGGGTCGCGTTTTCCCGGGCAAGAAGATGTCCGGCCACATGGGTTCGGTGCAGCAGAGCACGCAGAACCTGGAAGTGGTCAAGGTCGATGTCGAGCGTGGTCTGATTGCCATCCGCGGCGCCGTGCCTGGCGCAGCCGGTGGTGACGTGATCGTGCGTCCGGCTAGCAAGGCATAAGGAGAGATGACGATGGAACTCGTTATCACGGGTAGCAACAACAAGGTCTCGGTCTCCGACGCCGTGTTCGGTCGCGATTTCAGCGAAGATCTGGTTCACCAGGTCGTCGTTGCTTACCGCAACGCCGCACGTTCGGGCACCAAGGCACAGAAGACGCGTTCTGAAGTGGCTGGTACCACCAAGAAGTCGAAGAAGCAGAAGGGTGGTGGCGCTCGTCACGGTGCCCTGACCGCTCCGATCTTCGTCGGCGGTGGTGTCACCTTCGCGGCCAAGCCGCGTAGCTTCGAACAGAAGGTCAATCGTAAGCAGTATCGCGCCGCCATGTGCGCCATCCTGTCCGAGCTGAACCGCCAGGGCCGCCTGACCATCGTTGAGTCGTTCGATGTCGACGCGACCAGCACCAAGGCTCTGATCACCAAGCTGGCTGGCCTGGAAGTGGGCAAGCGCCCGCTGATCGTCACCGAAGAAGCCACCGAGCACCTGTACCTGTCGGCACGCAACATTCCCTACGTGGAAGTGCGTGACGTGCAGGGCCTGGATCCGGTCGCTCTGGTCGGTGCCGACACGGTCGTCATCACCGCTGACGCGGTCAAGAAGGTCGAGGAGTGGCTGGCATGAGCGCCAACGAAAAAATCTTCAGCGTGCTGCGTGCACCGCGAGTCTCTGAAAAGACCGCGCGCCTGCAGGAAATCTCCAACCAATACGTCTTCGAAGTTTCGAACGAAGCCACCAAGGCCGATGTAAAGGCCGCGGTTGAGCAGCTGTTCGACGTCAAGGTCGAGTCGGTCAACGTGCTGAACGTGAAGGGCAAGAACAAGTCCTTCCGTAACCGTGCAGGCCGCCGCGGCGATTGGCGCAAGGCGTATGTGCGTCTCGCCGATGGTCAGTCCATCGATGTAACGGCCAAGGCCTGAGGTACATCCCATGCCATTGATGAAATTCAAACCCACTTCTCCCGGCCGTCGTTCGGCCGTGCGCGTGGTCACTCCTGATCTGCACAAAGGCGCGCCGCATGCTGCGTTGCTGGAGCCGCAGAGCAAGTCCGGCGGTCGTAACCACCACGGCCGCATCACCACCCGTCATGTGGGTGGTGGTCACAAGCAGCACTACCGTCTGATCGACTTCAAGCGCAACAAGGAAGGCATTCCGGCACGCGTGGAACGTATCGAATACGATCCGAACCGCACTGCCCATATCGCCCTGCTGTGCTACGTCGACGGCGAGCGTCGCTACATCATCGCCCCGAAGGGCCTGAAGGCAGGTGACCAGGTCATCTCGGGTGCTCACGCCCCGATCAAGACCGGCAACACCCTGCCGCTGCGCAACATCCCGGTCGGTACCACCGTCCACGGGATCGAGCTGAAGCCGGGCAAGGGCGCTCAGATCGCTCGTGCTGCTGGTGCAGGCGTGCAGCTGGTCGCTCGTGAAGGCATCTACGCCACCCTGCGTCTGCGCTCGGGTGAAATGCGTAAGGTGCCGGTCGAATGCCGCGCCACCATCGGTGAAGTCGGTAACGATGAGCACAACCTGGAAAAGCTGGGCAAAGCTGGTGCCAAGCGCTGGCGCGGCGTCAAGCCGACCGTCCGCGGTGCGGCCATGAACCCGGTGGATCACCCGCACGGTGGTGGTGAAGCCAAGGCCGGCCAGGGTAATCCGCATCCGGTCACCCCGTGGGGTGTTCCGACCAAGGGTTACAAGACGCGCCATAACAAGCGCACTCAGCAGTTCATCGTCCGCGATCGTAGGGGCTAATCGACCATGGCACGTTCACTCAAGAAGGGCCCGTTCGTCGATCACCACCTCATCAAGAAGGTGGAGGCCGCTGCGGGCAGCAAGAAGCCGATCAAAACCTGGTCGCGCCGTTCCATGATCCTGCCGGAAATGGTAGGGGTCACCATCGCCGTTCATAACGGTAAGAACCACGTTCCAGTGCTCGTCAATGAGAACATGGTCGGCCACAAGCTCGGCGAATTTGCCGTCACCCGGACCTTCAAGGGTCACGGTGGCGACAAGAAGTCGGGCAAGTAAGGAGAGATGACAATGGAAGCGAAAGCAATCCTGCGCTCCGCGCGCATCTCTGCGCAGAAAGCCCGTCTGGTCGCTGACCAGGTGCGCGGTCTGCCGGCCGAGCGTGCGGTCAACCTGCTGAAGTTTTCGGATAAGAAGGCTGCCCACCTGATCAAGAAGGTGGTGGAGTCGGCTATTGCAAATGCCGAAAACAACCAGGGCGCTGACGTCGACGAGCTGAAGGTCCAGACCATCATGGTAGATGAAGGTCCGACCCTGAAGCGTTTCATGGCGCGGGCGAAAGGCCGCGGTACCCGCATCCTCAAGCGCACCAGCCACATCACTGTGGTTGTGGGCGCCGGCAAGTAAGCGGAAAGGATAAAGACCATGGGTCATAAAGTTCATCCGATTGGCATCCGCCTGGGCATTTCCAAAGATTGGAATTCCAAGTGGTACGCCAACAAGGCCGAGTTTGCCGGTTACCTGGCAGCCGACCTGAAGGTTCGCGAGATGCTGCGCAAGAAGCTTGCACAGGCTGGCATCTCCAAGATCCTCATCGAGCGTCCGGCGAAGACCGCCCGCGTGACGATCCACACCGCCCGTCCGGGCGTGGTGATCGGCAAGCGTGGTGAGGACATCGAAAAGCTGCGTAAGGAAGTGAGCGAAATGATGGGCGTCCCGGCGCACATCAACGTCACCGAAGTGCGCAAGCCGGAGTTGGACGCACAGCTGGTTGCCGAGTCGATCGCGCAGCAGCTGGAGCGCCGCATCATGTTCCGCCGTGCAATGAAGCGCTCGGTCGGCAACGCGATGCGCCTGGGTGCCCTGGGCATCAAGGTCAACGTCGGCGGCCGCTTGAACGGCGCTGAAATTGCTCGTTCGGAGTGGTACCGCGAAGGCCGCGTGCCGTTGCACACCCTGCGTGCGGATATCGACTACGGTTTCGCTGAAGCCAGCACCACCTACGGCATCATCGGCATCAAGGTTTGGATCTACAAGGGTGAAGTCTTTGATTTCTCCCAGGTTGGCCAGGAAAAGCAGGACGACAGCCCGCGCAACGATCGTAACGATCGCGGCGACCGCGGTGACCGTCCGTCGCGCCCGGCTCGTGAAGCGAGGTAACGGCAATGTTGCAACCGAAGCGAACCAAATACCGCAAGATGTTCAAGGGCCGCAACGACGGCCTGAGCTGGAGCGCCAACGCTGTCAGCTTTGGCGAGTACGGCTTGAAGGCAACCGCCCACGGTCAGCTGACCGCGCGTCAGATCGAAGCGGCTCGCCGTTCGATCAGCCGCTACGTCAAGCGCGGTGGCAAGATGTGGATCCGCGTGTTCCCCGACAAGCCCATCACCAAGAAGCCCATCGAAGTTCGAATGGGTGCTGGTAAGGGCGGCGTGGAATACTGGGTCGCTCAGATCCAGCCGGGCCGCATGATTTATGAAGTCGAGGGCGTGACCGAGGAAGTGGCACGCGAGGCGTTCCGCCTGGCCGCTGCCAAGCTCTCGGTGACCACCACTTTCGTAACCCGGACGGTGCGCTGATGGACATCAAACAACTCCGCGAGAAGTCGGCTGACGATCTCAAGGCCCACCTGACCGACCTGCGTAAGGAGCAGTTCTCGCTCCGTATGCAGCAAGTCACCGGCCAGCTGCCGAAGACTCACGAAACCCGTCGGGTGCGCCGCGAGATTGCTCGCGTCAAGCACCTGATCGGCAGCACGAAGTAAGGATGGCTGCTATGAGCGAAAATACTGAAAGCAAGTCGCTGCGCACGGTCGAAGGCCGTGTCGTCAGCAATAAGATGGACAAGACGGTCACCGTGTTGGTGGAGCGCCAGGTCAAGCACCCGTTGTACGGTAAGTACATCAAGCGCTCGTCCAAGCTGCACGCACACGACGCCGACAACGCCTGTAAAGAAGGTGATGTCGTTCGTGTGACCGAGATTGCTCCGATGTCCAAGACCAAGAACTGGCGCGTGGTGGAAGTCATCACGCGTGCGGCTGAATAAGGAGATCTGACTCATGATCCAGATGCAGAGCTACCTTGATGCTGCGGACAATTCCGGTGCCAAGGAACTGATGTGCATCAAGGTGCTTGGTGGTTCCAAGCGCCGTTATGCCCACATCGGCGACATCATCAAGGTCACCGTGAAGGACGCAATCCCGCGCGGCAAAGTCAAGAAGGGCGAAGTGTATGACGCCGTCGTGGTGCGTACCCGTAAGGGTGTGCGTCGCGCCGATGGCTCGCTGATCCGTTTTGACGGCAACGCTGCGGTCCTGCTCAACAACAAGCAAGAGCCGATCGGCACCCGCATCTTCGGACCGGTGACCCGTGAACTTCGTTCCGAGAAGTTCATGAAGATCGTCTCGCTCGCTCCCGAAGTTCTGTGAGCGCCAGGAGATAATCATGGCTAACCGTATCAAGAAGGGCGACCAGGTTGTCGTCAACACCGGCAAGGACAAGGGCAAGCAGGGCGAAGTCGTCCGCGTCGACGGCGATCGTGTGATCGTCGCCAACGTGAACATCGTCAAGCGCCACACCAAGCCGAACCCGCAGGCAGGCGTTGCCGGCGGCGTGGTCGAGCGTGAAGCGTCGATCCATATCTCCAACGTGAATGTGCTGAACCCGGCTTCGGGCAAGGGCGAGCGCGTTGGCTTCAAGGTGCTGGAGGATGGACGCAAACTGCGTGTGTTCCGCTCCAGCGGTGAGGCGCTCGACGCCTAAGGACTGACCGATGAATTCACGTCTCGAAAAGTTTTACAAGGAAGAAGTGGTACCGGCGCTGACCAAGCAGTTCGGTTACACCAATCCGATGCAGGTCCCGCGTCTGGTCAAGGTCACCTTGAACATGGGCGTTGGTGAAGCTGCGACCAACAAGAAGGTTCTTGAGAACGCCGTTGGCGACATGACCAAGATCACCGGCCAGAAGCCGGTCATCACCAAGTCGCGCGTCTCGGTGGCATCGTTCAAGATCCGTGATGGTTGGCCGATCGGCTGCAAGGTCACGCTGCGTCGTGACACCATGTTTGAGTTCCTGGATCGCCTGATCAACATCTCGCTGCCGCGCGTGCGTGACTTCCGCGGCGTGTCGGGTCGTTCGTTCGACGGTCGTGGCAACTTCAACATGGGTGTGAAGGAACAGATCATCTTCCCGGAAATCGATTTCGACGCCGTCGATGCGATCCGCGGTATGGATATCGCCATCACCACCACCGCCAAGACCGACGCGGAAGCGAAGGCGCTGCTCGCAGCGTTCAAGTTCCCGTTCCGTAACTGATTCGTCGAGGATACCGAAATGGCAAAGACCTCAATGGTCAACCGCGACATCAAGCGGAAGAAGCTGGCAGTGAAGTACGCCGACAAGCGTGCAGCTCTGAAGAAGATCGTGTCCTCGGTGGACGCGAGCTACGAAGAGAAGGCAGAAGCCGTGATCAAGTTGTCGAAGCTGCCGCGCGATTCGTCGCCGAGCCGCCATCGCAACCGTTGCGAACTGTCGGGTCGTCCGCGTGGCGTGTACAGCAAGTTCGGCCTTGGCCGTAACAAGCTGCGCGAAGCCACCATGCGTGGTGACGTGCCGGGCCTGCGCAAGGCAAGCTGGTAAGTAACAGCCCGGCCGGGCCGCAAGGCCCGGTCAGGTCGCCGGAAGGGCAACCTGAAGGTAAAGCAAAAAGTCCGACGCAAGTCGGGCTTTTTGTCGTATAATCCCGCTCCTTGCCTGCCCGAAACAGGCGGCAGGTGCGTCAAGGGCCCTGGCCCATCCCAGGAAAACACAAGATTTTCGCGAAAGCGGATATCGGTGCACTCAAAGGTATTTACATGAGCATGACTGATCCCATCGCCGACCTGCTGGTACGCATTCGAAATGCGGCAGCGGTTGGCAAGCAGACGGTGAAAGCCCCGTCGTCCAAGGTCAAGGTGGCTATTGCCCAGGTCCTGAAGGATGAGGGTTACATCACTGACCTGCGCGTCAACAACATCGAAAACAACAAGGCCGAGATCGAAATCGTCCTGAAGTATTTCGAGGGCAAGCCGGTCATCGCGACCCTGAAGCGCTTCTCGCGTTCGGGTCTGCGCCAGTACCGTGGCAAGTCCGAGCTGCCGAAGGTCATGAACGGCCTGGGTATTTCGATCATTTCCACCTCCAAAGGCATCATGACTGATGCGCAGGCGCGCCAGTTGGGCGTCGGCGGCGAAGTCCTGTGCTTCGTGGCCTAAGGGAAGGAGTCCACTATGTCCCGTGTAGCCAAGAAGCCGATCAACCTGCCCAAGGGCGTTGAACTGACCATCCAGCCGGAAGTTGTGAGCGTGAAGGGCCCGAAGGGCACCCTGTCGCTGAACAAGACCGCTGGCGTTGAAATCACTCTCGACAACGGCGTTGCCACGCTGAACCCGAAGGACATCTCCTTCGACGCGCTGGCTGGCACCGTGCGTGCGATCCTGGCCAACATGGTGCAGGGCGTGTCCGAAGGCTTCGAGCGCAAGCTTGAGCTGGTCGGCGTGGGTTACCGCGCTGCCATGCAGGGCAAGGACCTGAACCTGTCGCTGGGCTTCTCCCACCCCGTCCTGTTCGTGGCGCCGGAAGGCATCACCATCTCGACCCCGACGCAGACCGAAATCGTCGTGCAGGGCGTTGACAAGCAGGTTGTCGGTGAAGTCGCTGCCAAGATCCGCGGTTTCCGTCCGCCGGAGCCCTATAAGGGCAAGGGTGTGAAGTACGCCGGTGAAGTCATCATTCGCAAGGAAGCCAAGAAGGCCTAATTCTTAGGTTTTCAGCTTTCGAGGATAAAGAACATGAACAAGAACATCGCACGTCTGCGTCGCGCCAAGTCGACCCGTTCGCACATCCGTACCCTGGGTGTTGCGCGCTTGTCGGTCCTGCGCACCGGTCAGCACCTGTACGCACAGATCTTCACCGCCGACGGCTCCCTGGTGCTGGCTGCTGCCAACACCGCACAGGCCGACGTCAAGGAAGGCCTGAAGAGCGGCAAGAACATGGAAGCCGCCACCAAGGTTGGCAAGCTGATTGCAGAGCGCGCCAAGGCTGCTGGTATCGAGAAGGTCGCTTTCGACCGCTCGGGCTACCGCTACCACGGTCGCATCAAGGCTCTTGCTGATGCTGCCCGCGAAGGCGGCCTGCAGTTCTAAGCAATACAGGAAAGGGGCCTTTGGCCCCTTTCCGCCTGCCTGCCGGTACGGGTTTGTACCGGGCGCCTTTCGTTCTTCTGCAGCGGCTGGTGATTCAACGCTTCACTACACAACCATAAGCGGCTTCGAGCCGTACATAACCCAATCAATCAAGGAATCGAAATGGCAGAAGAACGTCAGCAGCGGGGTCGCGATCGCGACCGTAACCGCGAAGAGAAAGTCGACGACGGCATGATCGAAAAGCTGGTCGCGGTCAACCGCGTCAGCAAGACCGTCAAGGGCGGTCGCCAGTTCACCTTCACCGCACTGACCGTGGTCGGTGATGGCGAAGGCAAGGTTGGCTTCGGTTACGGCAAGGCACGCGAAGTGCCGGTCGCCATCCAGAAGTCGATGGAGCAGGCTCGCAAGAACCAGGTCACCGTTGATCTGAACAACGGCACGTTGTGGCACACCATCAAGGATGGTCACGGCGCAGCTCGCGTGTTCATGCAGCCGGCTTCGGAAGGTACTGGCGTCATTGCTGGTGGTGCCATGCGCGCCGTGCTGGAAGCCGTGGGCGTGAAGAACGTTCTGGCCAAGGCTGTTGGTTCGCGCAACCCGATCAACCTGGTTCGCGCCACGTTGAAGGGCCTGGCTGGCGCACAGTCGCCGGCGCGTATTGCTGCCAAGCGCGGCAAGAAGGTTGAGGATCTCAACCATGGCTAATGAAACCGTCAAGACCGTCAAGGTGCGCCTGGTGCGCGGCCTGCGTGGTACCCAGTCGCGTCACCGCCTGTCGGTGCGTGCGTTGGGCCTGAGCAAGATCAATGATGTGCGTGAACTGAAAGACAGCCCGCAGGTTCGCGGTCTGATCAACAAGGTTCAGTACCTCGTCCAGGTTGAGGAGTAATCGACCATGACTATGCGTCTCAATGAACTGAGCCCGGCACCGGGCGCCCGCACCGAGCGCACCCGCGTCGGTCGCGGTATCGGCTCCGGCCTGGGCAAGACCTGCGGCCGCGGCCACAAGGGTTCGTTCGCTCGTAAGGGCGGCGGCAAGATCAAGGCCGGCTTCGAAGGCGGCCAGACCCCGATGCAGCGTCGTCTGCCGAAGATCGGCTTCTTCTCGCACAAGGCCAAGGACACTGCAGAAGTGCTGTCCTACCACCTTGATCGTCTGGAAGCTGGTGAGATCGACCTGGCCGCACTGCGTGCAGCCAAGCTGATCCCGTCGACCGCGAAGAAGGCCAAGGTCGTCTTCAAGGGCGAGCTGAGCAAGGCATTCACCCTGAAGGGTATTGCTGCTACTGCCGGCGCCAAGGCCGCGATTGAAGCTGCCGGCGGCAGCGTACAGGAGTAACTGGAACATGGCGCAAGCTGGCATCGGTAAACTCGCGGCAGGGGCAGGCAAGTTCACAGAACTTCGCCAACGCCTCCTGTTCGTACTTGGGGCATTGCTCGTCTATCGCATTGGCTGTTATGTGCCGGTGCCGGGCGTCAATCCCGAGGCCATGCTTGCGCTGATGCAGGCGCAGGGCGGCGGCATCGTGGACATGTTCAACATGTTCTCGGGCGGCGCCCTGCACCGTTTCAGTATCTTCGCGTTGAATGTGATGCCGTATATTTCGGCATCCATCGTGATGCAGCTGGCGGTCCACATCTTCCCGGCCCTGAAGGCCATGCAGAAGGAAGGTGAGTCGGGTCGTCGCAAGATCACCCAGTATTCGCGCATCGGCGCGGTGCTCCTGGCGGTAGTGCAGGGCGGCAGTATTGCGCTGGCACTGCAGAACCAGGTGTCGCCGGGCGGTGCACCGGTGGTTTATGCCCCGGGCATGGGCTTCGTGTTGACCGCGATCATCGCGCTCACCGCAGGCACCATCTTCCTGATGTGGGTGGGTGAGCAGGTGACCGAGCGTGGCATCGGCAACGGTGTGTCGCTGATCATCTTCGCAGGCATCGTGGCTGGCTTGCCGGCTGCTGTGATCCACACCGTCGAAGCGTACCGTGACGGCAACATGAGCTTCATCTCGTTGCTGATCATCGTGCTGGTGGTGCTGGCTTTCACCTACTTCGTGGTGTTCGTGGAGCGCGGTCAGCGTCGTATCACGGTCAATTACGCCCGCCGTCAGGGTGGCCGTAATGCCTATATGAACCAGACCTCGTTCCTGCCGCTGAAGCTGAACATGGCGGGCGTGATCCCGGCCATCTTCGCCTCCAGCATCCTGGCCTTCCCGGCAACGCTGGCGATGTGGTCCGGCCAGGCCAGCTCGGCCACGTGGCTGCAGAAGGTGGCCAACGCGCTGGGTCCGGGCGAGCCGCTGCACATGATCGTGTTCGCAGGTCTGATCACCGGTTTCGCGTTCTTCTACACCGCACTGGTGTTCAACTCGCAGGAAACCGCCGACAACCTGAAGAAGTCGGGCGCGCTGATTCCGGGCATTCGTCCGGGCAAGGCTACCGCCGACTACATCGATGCCGTGCTGACCCGTTTGACCGCTGCCGGCTCGCTGTACCTGGTGATCGTCTGCCTGCTGCCGGAAATCATGCGCACCCAGCTCAACGCCTCGTTCTACTTCGGTGGCACCTCGCTGCTGATCGTGGTGGTGGTGGTGATGGACTTCATCGCGCAGGTTCAGGCACATCTGATGTCGCACCAGTACGAAAGCCTGTTGAAGAAGGCCAACCTGAAGGGCGGCAACCGCGGCGGTTTTGCACGCGGCTGATTCACCGGTTATACTTACGGCTTAATTACGCGAAACCCGCCCTGGTCAACCGGGCGGCTTTCCAAACAGAAGGGCGGCCCCTGCAGCGGTTTCGGGTGGGGGTGTGATGTGGTTGTTCCGCGCGGGAGTAGCGCGGGCGGCTCGGAGATGACTCTCCTTGCCAGGCACATCCGGCGCCGGAGCATGGGCACACTCCCCACGCCGGGTCTGTGGAACATTACGTTCCACGGCTTCCAAGCAAACCGAAGCCTTGTTAGTATCGCTAGTTCACTTTTTTGATCCATCCTGCCGGATTGGCGCGCCTCATGGTGCGCAGTCGGCCATCACTCAGCTGGAGAACCGCGTCATGGCGCGTATTGCAGGCGTCAACCTGCCAGCCCAGAAGCACGTCTGGGTCGGGTTGCAAAGCATTTACGGCATCGGCCGTACCCGTTCGAAGAAGGTCTGCGAAGTCGCAGGCGTTGCTTCGACCACCAAGATCCGCGATTTGTCGGAACCGGAAATCGATCGTCTGCGCCTGGAAGTGGGCAAGTACATCGTTGAAGGCGACCTGCGTCGCGAAATCGGCATTGCCATCAAGCGCCTGATGGACCTGGGCTGCTATCGCGGCCTGCGTCATCGTCGTGGTCTCCCGCTGCGTGGTCAGCGCACCAAGACCAATGCACGTACCCGTAAGGGTCCGCGCAAGGCTCTGAAGAAGTAAGGGACCCTAGATAATGGCTAAGCCCGCAGCAGCAAAAACCAAGAAGAAGATCAAGCGCGTCATCACTGATGGCGTTGCCCACGTCCACGCTTCGTTCAACAACACCATCGTGACCATCACCGACCGTCAGGGCAATGCACTGTCCTGGGCGACCTCCGGTGGCGCTGGCTTCCGTGGTTCGCGTAAGTCGACTCCGTTCGCCGCTCAGGTTGCCGCCGAAAAGGCTGGCAAGGCTGCGCTGGATTACGGACTGAAGTCGCTGGAAGTCCGCATCAAGGGTCCGGGTCCGGGCCGTGAGTCGGCCGTACGTTCGTTGAACAACGTCGGCTACAAGATCACCAACATCATCGACGTGACGCCAATCCCGCACAACGGGTGCCGTCCGCCGAAGAAGCGTCGCGTCTAAAGGAGCGATAAGAAATGGCTCGTTATATCGGTCCTACCTGTAAGCTCGCCCGCCGCGAAGGCGCCGACCTCTCTCTGAAGAGCCCGGCCCGCGCGTTGGATTCCAAGTGCAAGCTGGAGCAAAAGCCCGGCCAGCACGGCGCCACTGCCCGTAAGGGCAAGCTGTCCGACTACGCTACCCAGCTGCGTGAAAAGCAGAAGGTCAAGCGTATCTACGGTCTGCTGGAGCGTCAGTTCCGCAACTACTACAAGAAGGCCTCGACCAAGAAGGGCAACACCGGCGAGAACCTGCTGCAGTTGTTGGAAACCCGTCTGGACAACGTCGTCTACCGCATGGGCTTCGCAGTGACGCGTCCGGCTGCTCGTCAGCTGGTTTCGCACCGCGGTGTCACGGTCAATGGCAAGTCGGTCAACCTGGCTTCGTACCAGATCAAGGCCGGCGACGCGATTGCGCTGTCTGAGAAGGCTGCCAAGCAGCTGCGCGTCCAGGAAGCCCTGGTCGTTGCCGAGCAGCACGACCTCAGCCCGTCGTGGGTCGAAGTCGATTCGAAGAAGTTCAGCGGCGTCTTCAAGGCCGTTCCGGATCGTGCGGACCTGCCTGCGGATATCAACGAAGCGCTGATCGTCGAGTTGTATTCGAAGTAATTCACAATGGAGAACCTCCGGGTTGCACCGGAGGTTCGCAGGAGAACCCGCAACATGACGGTTACCGCAAACCAGGTTCTGCGTCCTCGCGGTCCGCAGATCGAACGCCTTACCGACACCCGCGCCAAGGTTGTGATCGAACCTTTGGAGCGTGGTTACGGGCATACGCTGGGCAACGCCCTGCGTCGCGTGCTGCTGTCGTCCATCCCGGGCTTCGCCATTACCGAAGTCGAGATCGACGGCGTGCTGCATGAGTACACCACCCTTGAAGGCCTGCAGGAAGACGTGCTTGACGTCCTGCTGAACCTGAAAGACGTGGCTATCCGTATGCACACCGGCGACAGCGCCACCGTTTCCCTGTCCAAGCAGGGTCCGGGCGTTGTTACCGCTGCCGACATCAAGGTTGACCACAACGTCGAAGTGATCAACGGCGACCATGTGATCTGCAACCTGACCAAGGACACTGCGATCAACATGCGTCTGAAGGTCGAGCGCGGCTTCGGCTACCAGCCGGCCGCTGTGCGTCGTCGTCCGGACGAAGAATCGCGTGCGATTGGTCGTCTGGTGCTGGATGCCTCGTTCTCGCCGGTCCGCCGCGTCGCTTATGCGGTGGAAGCCGCTCGCGTCGAACAGCGTACCGATCTGGACAAGCTGGTCATCGATATCGAAACCAACGGCACGATCGATGCCGAGGAAGCTGTCCGCACTGCGGCCGACATCCTCAGCGATCAGCTGTCGGTGTTCGGCGATTTCACCCACCGCGACCGCGGTGCGGCCAAGCCGGCCAACAACGGCGTGGATCCGGTGCTGCTGCGCCCGATCGACGACCTGGAGCTGACCGTGCGTTCGGCCAACTGCCTGAAGGCCGAGAGCATCTACTACATCGGTGATCTGATCCAGAAGACCGAAGTGGAACTGCTCAAGACCCCGAACCTCGGCAAGAAGTCGCTGACCGAGATCAAGGAAGTGCTGGCCCAGCGTGGCCTGTCGCTTGGCATGAAGCTGGAGAACTGGCCGCCGGCCGGTGTCGCCGCTCACGGCATGCTTGGTTGATAGCAATACCTGTTCCCCCGCATGGGCGACCATGCGGGGGAATATTGTTTCAGCAGTACCCGCATTGACGGTTAAACAACGCCGCAATGCAGGTCGTCCAGGACGGGCGACCAGGACCATCCGCAGTCCACTTACAACGCCAGGATGGCGACAACGAAGTCCAACGTTCCATCATTAATCAAGGAATACACCCATGCGTCATATGAAGTCGGGCCGCAAGTTCAACCGTACCAGCGCCCACCGCGAAGCAATGTTCAAGAACATGGCTGCGTCGCTGTTCAAGCACCAGCTGATCAAGACCACCCTGCCGAAGGCCAAGGAACTGCGCCGCGTTGCCGAGCCGCTGATCACCCTGGCCAAGGTTGATTCGGTTGCCAACCGTCGTCTGGCGTTCGCCCGCCTGCGTGACCAGGAAGCCGTCGGCGTCCTGTTCACCATCCTGGGCCCGCGCTACGCCAACCGTCCGGGCGGCTACCTGCGCCTGCTGAAGTGCGGCTTCCGCGCTGGCGACAACGCACCGATGGCCTATGTCGAACTGGTTGACCGTCCGGTCGCCGTGGCGGAAGAAGTCGGCGAGTAATCGCGCACTTCCATCCATCGACGGATGCAACAGAAGCCCGGCCAACGCCGGGCTTTCTGTTTGATGAAGTTGCAACTGGCATCACTGCTGATCGTGCGCGGATGGCCTGCTACTCTTGCCGCATTGTCTACTCCGGAATGATGCGATGAACCCCTTGCGTTGGAGCTTCCGTGCGCAGTGCCTGCTGGGCTTTGCGGCCTGTGCCGGGCTGCTGGCATTTGCGATCTACATGCAGATCCAGATGGGGTTGGAGCCGTGCCCGCTGTGCATCTACCAGCGCATCGCATTTGCCGCAGTGGGCGTGCTGTTCCTGTTCGGCGCGCTGCATGGGCCTTCCAGCCGCGGCGGTCGTGCCGGCTATGGCGTGTTGACGCTGCTGGCAGCGCTGGTGGGTATCGGCATCGCCGGGCGCCACGTCTACGTGCAGTTGTTGCCGAAGGACCTGGGCAGCAGCTGCGGCCCGCCGCTGAGCTTCCTGGCTGAAACCATGGGCCCGTTCGAGGTGTTCCGCACGGTGCTTACCGGTACCGGCGACTGCGGCAACATCGACTGGACCTTCCTCGGCCTGAGCATGCCGATGTGGAGCCTGGTGTGGTTCGTACTGCTTGCCGGCTGGGCGTTGTATGTCGGCCTGCGCACCCGCAAAAAACGTTCGATCTGATTTTTCCACTTCTTCCATTGGTATCTGCATGAACGCTTCCCTGTCCCCCTCATCCGTCGCCAACGCCAGCAGCTGGGCGCCGGATAGCTGGCGTGGCAAGCCTGCGCTGCAGATGCCAACGTATCCCGATGCGCAGGCGCTGGACGATGCGCTGAACGAGCTGCGGCAGCTGCCGCCACTGGTGACCTCGTGGGAGATCTTCGCGCTCAAGCAGCAGCTGGCCGACGCCCAAGAGGGCAAGCGCTTCCTGCTGCAGGGCGGTGATTGCGCGGAGAACTTCGTCGACTGCGAATCGGGCACGATTTCCAACCGGCTCAAGGTGCTGCTGCAGATGAGCCTGGTGCTGGTGCACGGCCTGCGCACGCCGGTGATCCGGGTGGGCCGCTTTGCCGGCCAGTACGCCAAGCCGCGCTCGGCCGACACCGAAACCCGTGATGGGGTGACCCTGCCGAGCTACCGCGGCGATGTGATCAACGCGCCGGCGTTCACCGAGGCCGCGCGTGTGCCGGACCCACAGCGGATGATCACCGCGCATTCGCGCTCGGCGCTGACGATGAATTTCGTGCGGGCGCTGATCGATGGCGGCTTTGCCGACCTGCACCATCCTGAGTACTGGAACCTGGCCTGGATGCGCTGCTCGCCGCTGGCCGAGGAGTACCAGAAGATGGTGGCCTCGATCGGCGATGCCGTGGATTTCATGGAAACCCTGTCCGGTTCGCAGGTGCACAACCTCAACCGGGTGGATTTCTACACCTCGCACGAGGCCTTGCTGCTGCCCTACGAGCAGGCGCTGACCCGGCAGGTGCCGCGCCAGAACGGCTGGTTCAACCTGAGCACGCATTACCCGTGGATCGGCATGCGCACCGCAGCGCTGGACGGCGCGCACGTGGAATACCTGCGTGGCGTGCGCAACCCGATCGCGATCAAGGTGGGGCCATCGGTGCAGCCGGATCAGCTGTTGCGGCTGATCGATGTGCTGAACCCGGACGATGAGCCGGGCCGCCTGAGCTTCATCCATCGCATGGGCGCGGCACAGATTGCCGACAAGTTGCCGCCGCTGCTGGATGCGATCAAGCGCGATGGTCGCCGCGTGCTGTGGGTCTGCGATGCGATGCATGGCAACACCGAGAGCACCAGCAACGGCTACAAGACCCGTCGCTTCGACAACATCCGCAGCGAAGTGGAGATGTCGTTCGACCTGCACGCAGCAGCCGGTACGCGCCTGGGAGGCGTGCACCTGGAGCTGACGGGCGAGGATGTCACCGAATGCACCGGCGGCGCGCGTGAGCTCACTGAGCGCGATCTGGAGCGTGCCTACCGTTCCAGCGTCGACCCGCGGCTGAATTACGAGCAGTCGCTGGAAATCGCCATGGCCATCGTCCGCAAGCAGGGCTGACGCACTGTAGTGCCGAGCCATGCTCGGCAGAGGCGTTACCGGCAATGCCGCATCTGTAGTGCCGAGCCATGCTCGGCAGAAAAGCGTTCCCGGTAATGCCGCACCTGTAGTGCCGAGGCATGCTCGGCAGAAGCGTTACCGGCAATGCCGCATCTGTAGTGCCGAGCCGTGCTCGGCAGGAGCGTTACCGTTAATGCCGCATCTGTAGTGCCGAGCCATGCTCGGCAGGGGAGTTACCGGTAATGCCACATGCGGAGCCATGCTCGGCAGAGGCGTTACCGGTAATGCCACATGCCGAGCATGGCTCGGCACTACAGGTGAAGCGGTGAAGCGCTGACGGATCTTCTCGGTTGCCGGCCTCAGGCTGCAGCGATGTCCAGTTCAAAACTGCGCCTCGGGCGCGTATCGCTGCCCGATCACATCTATTCAATCACCACGGTGACCGCGGGGCGCGCACCCCTCTTCGCGCAGCCTGAAAACGCTGCAGCGTTGATCGAGGCGCTTCTCGATTGTGAGCTTGCTGGCATCAGCCACAACCTGGCCTGGGTGGTGATGCCGGATCACCTGCATTGGTTGCTGCAGCTTCAATCCGGTTCGCTGGGCGCCTGCCTGCAGCGCCTGAAATCCGGCTCGGCAAGATCCATTGGCGGCGTCGGATCGATCTGGCAGGCGGGCTATCACGATCATGCGATCAGGCGCGATGAGTCACTGCGTGGCGTAGCCAACTGCCTGCTGCATAACCCGGTGCGGGCTGGCCTATGCGAAAGGCCGCAGGACTATCCGTATGCGTGGTGCAGATGGGGCTGGCAGCTGTGATGTTGCGCGGCGCCGGAATTGCACATGTAGTGCCGAGCCATGCTCGGCAGGGGCGTTACCGGTAGGGTGGGGCATATGTAGTGCCGAGCCATGCTCGGCAGGGGCGTTACCGGGAATGCCAAATGCCGAGCATGGCTCGGCACTACAGGTGAAGCGGCAAAGCCTAATGCCGAGCATGGCTCGGCACTACAGGTGAGGCGGTAAAGCCTGATGTCGAGCATGGCTCGGCACTACAGGTGGGGCGTTCGGGATTGCTGGGCAGGCCTCATGCCGAGCATGGCTCGGCACTACGGGTGAAGCGTCAGCGCTTGAGGTGGCGCTTGCCCAGGTCGCGGGCCAGTACCCAGACGACCAGCAGATTGACCGCCAGCAGCAGCCAGGAGGCCCAGCCGGGGTGTTTGACGATGGCGTAGAAGTCCAGCGGCAGGTAGAGCGCGGCGGAGATGCAGCCCAGCCATGAGGCCCAGGCCTTTGCGCGCCACAGGCCCCAGGCTTCAAGCACGCGCAGCAGCCCGTAGCCGACCAGTACGGCCGCGCCCAGGTGAACGGTATCGGGGGTGATCATGCCCAGCAGCGAGGAGAACGCGCCGTTCTCGGGGTCACCACCTGCGCGGTGGATCAGGGCATTGATGATGTTGCGAAGCGGAGCCGGCCCGGAGATTTCCAGGCCAGCCGCAGCGAGAAAGGCCAGTACGGCCTTTCCCGCTTCCAGCAGCGCGATGGCTGCCAGACCCGGATGCGCATGCGGATCCGGGTTGTAGGGCTTGTTGCCAGTCACGCTATCAGCCGCGCGAAGACTTCTTGCGCTCGCTTTCGGTCAGACCCTTCTTGCGCAGGCGGATTTCCTTCGGGGTGATCTCGACCAGCTCGTCGTCCTCGATGAAGTCCAGTGCCTGTTCCAGCGAGTACTTGATCGCCGGGGTCAGCTGGATCGCATCGTCCTTGCCCGAAGCGCGCATGTTGGTCAGCGGCTTGGTCTTGATGGCGTTGACGGTCAGGTCGTTGTCCTTGGAGTGGATGCCGACCAGCTGGCCTTCATACACGTTGTCACCTTCGGCGGCGAACAGCTTGCCGCGTTCCTGCAACGGCCCAAGCGAGTAAGCCGGGGTGGCGCCTGCAGCATTGGCGATCATCACGCCGTTCTGGCGCTTGGCGATGGCGCCCTGTTCCTTCGGGCCGTAATGGTCGAACACGTGGAACAGCAGGCCAGAACCCTGGGTCAGGGTCTTGAACTCGTTCTGGAAGCCGATCAGGCCACGGGCCGGGATCTGGTACTCAAGGCGTACACGACCCTTGCCGTCCGATTCCATGTTCTTCAGCAGGCCCTTGCGGGAGCCCAGCTTTTCCATCACGCCGCCCTGGTGGATTTCTTCAATGTCCACCACCAGCTGCTCGATCGGCTCCATGGCCTGGCCGTCGATCTGCTTGATGATTACTTCCGGGCGCGACACGGCCAGCTCGTAGCCTTCACGACGCATGGTTTCGATCAGCACAGACAGGTGCAGCTCGCCACGGCCGGAGACCAGGAACTTGTCGGCGTCTTCCAGCTGTTCCACCTTCAGGGCCACGTTGTGGACCTGCTCGCGGTCCAGACGGTCCTTGAGCTGGCGGCTGGTCAGGAACTTGCCACCGGACAGGTCCTTGCTGCCGGCGAACGGCGAGTTGTTGACCTGGAAGGTCATCGAGATGGTCGGCTCGTCAACGGTCAGCGCCGGCAGTGCTTCCGGGGTTTCCGGGTGGCACAGGGTGTCGGAGATGGTCAGTTCCGGAATACCGGAGATGGCAACGATATCGCCGGCTTCGGCGCTGTCCTGCTCGATGCGCTCCAGGCCCAGGAAGCCCAGAACCTGGCCGACCTTGCCGTTGCGCTTCTTGCCTTCACGGTCGATCACTGCAACCTGCATGCCCTTCTTCAGGGTGCCACGCTGGATGCGGCCGATGCCGATCACGCCTACGAAGTTGTTGTAGTCCAGCTGGCTGATGCGCATCTGGAACGGGCCTTCCGGGTCAACTTCCGGCTTCGGCGCGTGCTGCATGATGGCTTCGTACAGCGGGGTCATGTCGCCGTCGCGCACGCTGTCTTCCAGGCCGGCATAGCCGTTCAGGGCCGAGGCGTAGACGATCGGGAAGTCGAGCTGCTCATTGGTGGCGCCGAGCTTGTCGAACAGGTCGAACACCTGGTCGATCACCCACTCCGGACGCGAGCCCGGGCGGTCAACCTTGTTGACCACGACGATCGGCTTGAAGCCCATCGCGAAGGCCTTCTGGGTGACGAAGCGGGTCTGCGGCATCGGGCCGTCCATCGCGTCGACCAGGATCAGCACGGTGTCGACCATCGACAGTACGCGCTCCACCTCGCCGCCGAAGTCGGCGTGTCCCGGGGTGTCGACGATGTTGATCCGGTTTTTGATGCCGGTCTTCTTGTCTTCCCAGGTAATGGCCGTGTTCTTGGCCAGAATGGTGATGCCGCGTTCTTTTTCCTGGTCGTTGCTGTCCATCACGCGCTCGGCAAGCACCGTACGCTCAGACAGGGTGCCGGACTGCTTGAGCAGCTGGTCGACGAGGGTGGTCTTGCCATGATCGACGTGGGCGACGATGGCGATGTTGCGAAGATTTTCGATGGACATGCGAAAGACGGCCAGCCGGTGCCGTGAATGGGGAAAATGAGTTCGCCATTATACCGGTATGTGGCCGTTTTGCGAAAACTGCTGTTCAGACTCGTCCGATAGCCTATTCAGCTTCCTTCCGTGCAAGCTCGGAAAAGGGGGGGGGCAGCAGCACGGGCGGAGCCGGGTGTAAACTATCCGGCTATTGAGAGACGTCTTCTTTACTAAGGATTTCCATGTCGCTGATCGCCAATTTCGACACCTCCCGCGGCCCGATCAAGGTCGAGCTGTATGCCGACAAGGCACCGCTGACCGTTGCCAACTTCGTCAACCTGGTCAAGCATGGCTTCTATGACGGCCTGGCGTTCCACCGCGTGATCGCTGACTTCATGGTCCAGGGCGGCTGCCCGGAAGGCTCCGGCCGTGGCGGCCCGGGCTACCGTTTTGAAGATGAAACCAAGAACGGCGTGCGCCATGAGCGCGGCGTGCTGTCCATGGCCAATGCCGGCCCGAACACCAACGGCAGCCAGTTCTTCATCACCCACATCAAGACCGATTGGCTCGATGGCAAGCACACCGTGTTTGGCAAGGTGCTCGAAGGCCTGGACGTGGTTGATGCGATCCAGCAGGGCGATGCGATCAACAAGATCACCCTGGAAGGCGATACCGACGCCGTGCTGGCCGCCAAGGCCGACCGCGTCGCCGAGTGGAACAAGATCCTCGCCGCCTGATTGACTCCGACGGCCACCTGCTCAGGTGGCCGTTTCTGATTGCAGCCTGGCCCGCGCGCCTGCGCATGCCAGGCCTTACCCCCACAAACGCTTCTTAGCAGAGGAAACCCCCATGAAAGCACCCGTTCGTGTTGCCGTAACCGGCGCTGCCGGCAATATCGGTTATGCACTGCTGTTCCGCATCGCTTCTGGCGAAATGCTGGGCAAGGATCAGCCGGTCATCCTGCAGCTGCTCGAAATCGACAACGAAAAGGCCCAGGCCGCCCTGCAGGGTGTGGTCATGGAACTGGAAGACTGCGCCTTCCCGCTGCTGGCCGGCGTGGTGACCACCGCTGACCCGCTGGTGGCCTTCAAGGACGTCGATGTGGCCCTGCTGGTCGGCGCCCGTCCGCGCGGCCCGGGCATGGAGCGCAAGGACCTGCTGCTGGAAAACGCCAAGATCTTCACCGTGCAGGGCAAGGCCCTGAACGCCGTCGCCAAGCGTGACGTCAAGGTGCTGGTGGTCGGCAACCCGGCCAACACCAATGCCTACATCGCGATGAAGTCGGCGCCGGACCTGAACCCGCGCAACTTCACCGCCATGCTGCGCCTGGACCACAACCGCGCCCTGAGCCAGCTGGCTGCCAAGACCGGCAAGACCGTGGAGAGCTTCGAGCACTTCACCGTGTGGGGCAACCACAGCCCGACCATGTACCCGGACTACCGCTTCGCCACCACCGGCGGCGCCAAGGTCGGCGAGCTGATCAACGATCAGGAATGGAACGCCAACACCTTCATTCCGACCGTCGGCAAGCGCGGCGCAGCGATCATCGCCGCCCGTGGCCTGTCCTCGGCCGCTTCGGCTGCCAATGCCGCCATCGACCACGTGCATGACTGGGTGCTGGGCAGCAACGGCAAGTGGGTGACCATGGGCGTGCCGTCCGACGGTTCCTACGGCATTCCGGAAGGCGTTGTGTTCGGCTTCCCGGTCACCACCGAGAATGGCGAGTACACCATCGTCAAGGATCTGCCGATCGACGACTTCTCCAAGAAGTACATCGACATCACCCTGGGCGAGCTGGAAGAAGAGCGCGCCGGCGTGGCCGACCTGCTGTAACAGCTGGCGGTTGATGTGATGCAATGAACGGGGAAGCTTCGGCTTCCCCGTTTTTGTTTGCGGTAGTGCCGAGCCATGCTCGGCAGAGGCTCTACCAGTGAGGCCTCTTGCAGAGCATGGC
>NZ_JBRRBO010000060.1:0-22503 GCF_056756175.1 Stenotrophomonas sp. STEN240
GAGCGGGTGGTGGCCCGCGTTTGGGGGGGTTGCGTCTTTTCGTCTTCTGCGTGTGTGGTCCCGGGCCCCCCACTACGCTGCTCGGCTGAGGCATTACCGGGAAAGCCCTTGCCGAGCATGGCTCGGCACTACGCACACGCAGGCCTGACATGTCGGGAAGCTTGGCAGCTGCACGCAGCGGCCGCTGTATCATGGGCGCCATTCCCGCGCGCAACGCGCAGTCGGCCTTCAGCGCCGGCCCATGATCCAGAGAGTCTTTCGCATGTCTTCCGCTCGTCCCGCCACGCTTGAACAGTGGCTCGCCCATATCGAACAGCAGCACCCGCAAGCCATCGCGATGGGTCTGGAGCGCGTTCGCGAAGTCGCACAACGCATGCAGCTGGGCCGGCCGGCCGAGCATTGCATCGTGGTCGGCGGCACCAATGGCAAGGGTTCGACCGTGGCCTTCATCGAGTCCATCGCCCGTGCCGCGGAGTGGAAGGTGGGTGCTTATACCTCGCCGCACCTGCTGCGCTACAACGAGCGCGTGCGCATCGATGGCCAGGACGTGGATGACGCTCGCCTTGTGGCTGGCTTCAACGCGGTCGAAGACGCGCGTGGCGACACTGCATTGACCTATTTCGAGTACGGCACGCTGTGTGCGCTGTGGCTGTTCCAGCAGGCTGGTTTGGACCTGGCGGTGCTGGAAGTCGGTCTCGGCGGGCGCTTGGACGCGGTCAACATCATCGATGCCGATGTGGCGGTGATCACCACCGTCGATATCGACCATGCCGATTGGCTGGGCAACGACCGCGAAGCCATCGGTGAGGAAAAGGCCGGCATCATCCGTGGCTGGAAGCCGGTGATCCTGGGCGAGATCGATCCACCTTCGAGCGTGCTGCGGCGCGCCTATGTGCTTGGCGCCAATGCGATCCGTTTCGGCAGCGATTTCTTTGCCGAGGATATCGACGCCGAGCTGTGGCGCTGGCGCGACGTCTCGTTCCGGCTGGAACTGCCGCAGCCGGCCTTGTGGGCGCCGATCCAGCGCAACAACGCTGCCACTGCGGTTGCCGCCTTGCGCGCGCTGGACAAGCCGGTGCCGCGCACTGCGTGGGCACAGGGCGTGGCCGAAGCGCAGGTGGTCGGGCGCCTGCAGCGCTTCCAGCACAACGGCATTGAGGTCCTGCTGGATGTAGGCCACAACCCGCAGGCTGCCGCTGCCCTGGCGGCGGCCCTGAAGGCCGAACCGGTGGCTGGCCGCACGCTTGCGGTGTATGCCGCGCTGGCCGACAAGGACGCGGCCGGGGTGGTCGAGGCCTTGCAGGGGCAGGTTGATGGCTGGTTCCTGGCCGGGCTGGAAGGTGCGCGTGGGCAGACCGCCGCCCAGTTGCGTGAACGCCTGGCGCAGACCGGCGCCGCCAACGCCACGCTGTCCGACACGGTTGCCAAGGCGCTGGAAGCGGCAGTAGGCCAGGCCGGGCCGGGTGATCGGGTGCTGCTGTTCGGCTCCTTCCATACGGTGGCCGAAGCGCTGCCACTTCTCCGTTCAGCTGACTAAGACGCTGCCGCGCGTGCCCCGCATATAATCACCGGGGCACTCCGCCGCGCCGCGCATACGCCAATTGTGGATACTCCTCTGAAACAGCGATTGATTGGTGCCATCGTTCTGGTGGCTCTTGCCGTGATCTTCCTGCCGATGCTGGTCAAAGGGCCGGCCCCGGACAGTGGTGTACAGGACGTGCCGTTGAGCGCGCCTGCAGCGCCTGGCGAAGGCCAGTTCGAAACCCGCGAGCTGCCGCTGGTAGCGCCCGGCGCACCGGCAGGCGGTGCCTTGGGCATGCCGGCCGCACAGCCGGAAACCGGCGTCGCCGCTGCGGTCGAGCAGCCCGGCAATGCCTTGCCGCCGTCGGCTGCCGCCGGCAACTACGCGGTCAACTTTGGTGCCTATGGCAGCGAGGCCGATGCCGACGCGGTGATCGCGCACCTGAAGAAATCCAATCTGCCCGGCTTCCGCCAGGCCGACACCATCAATGGCCGCCAGGCTTGGCGTGTGCGCATCGGCCCGTATGCCGATCGTGTCCAGGCCGAGTTGGTGCGACTGGAAGCCGGCAAGGTCCGCAACGATGTGAATGCACAGGTGGTGGTGCTCAACGCCGCTGCCGAAAATGCAGTTCCTGCACCGGCACCGGCCCCTGCTGCCGCACCGGCCAGCAGCACCGCCACCGCAGCCGCCGCCACTGCCCCGGTACGCACGGAGGCCTTGCCGCCCGAGCCGGCCAAGCCGGTCGCGGCAGCGCCCAAACCCGAACCCAAGCCCGCTGCCAAGCCGGAAGCGCCCAAGCCCGAGCCGGCACGGCCGGTTGCGGCTACCCCGGCCAAGCCGGCGGTCACCACGCCAGCGGCACCGGCCGCCAGCGGCGTCGGTTTTGCCGTGCAGCTGGGTGCCTTTGGCCAGGCCGCCGACGCCAATGCGCTGCGTGACCGCGCGCGCGCGGCCGGCTTCAGTGCCTTTGTCGAACAGGTGCGCACCGACAACGGCGTGCTCAACCGCGTCCGTATCGGGCCGGTCGCCAGCCGCGAACAGGCTGAACAGCTCAAGGCACAGGTCGCGGCCAAGGTCGGCATTGCCGGCATGGTCCGCCCCCATCCTTGATGCGGCGTTGTATCCGCCTGACCGCTCACACGCCGGCACAGCGTATTCGCGGGGCGCCCGGTGATTGATCTGGCGCTGTTGGCGCTGATCGGCGTATCGGCCCTGTTCGGGCTGATGCGCGGCCTGCTGGCAACCGTGCTGGGCGTGCTGAACTGGCTGTTGGCTGGCGCGGCCGCGTTCTACTACGGCGAGCGCGCGGCCCTGATGCTGGCCGGCCAGGCCCAGCCCAGCGCCGGCGACTATGCCGGCGGTTACCTGCTGGTGTTCGTCGGCGTGCTGCTGGCGGCAAGCCTGGTGGGGCGCCTGCTGCGCGGGGTGGTGGATGCCACGGTACTGCTGAAATGGCCGGATCGCCTGCTGGGGCTGGCCTTGGGCCTGCTGCGCGGGGTCTTGTTCGCGGTGCTGGCCGTACTGCTGCTGGGCTTCACCTCGATGCGCGAGGAGGCCGGTTGGCGCCAGTCCAGCGTGCTGCCCTGGCTGCAGCCGATGGCCGACAAGCTGCGCGAGAAACTGCCGCAGCCACCTGAATCGCCGGCAATGGCGCTGATGGACTTGGGGAAGTCGGTGTTGGCAGGCGATAATGGCGGACCGAACGAAGCAGATGCGGGCAGTGGCTTGCTACCGGCGCAGTTGGAGGGGACGCGTTTTGATCCCCGCCAACGCAGCGGACAGGAAGGCCGAGCTGACCCGGCGGGGGCGTTGCCCTCCAACATCGATCCGGCGCAGGTGCGCCCGGGTCAACTCAAGCCGATACGGGTTGAGCCTCAGGGCCAGGCACGGCCACCTTCACGTTAACGGGCATCGCCCAGCGGAGATCGCGCAACATGTGTGGCATCGTCGGAATCGTCGGCAACCAGAACGTCGCCGGGCAGCTTTATGACGGCCTGACCGTCCTCCAACACCGTGGCCAGGATGCGGCCGGCATCGCCACCGCCGACGGCACCCGTCTACGCGTGGAAAAGGCCAATGGCCTGGTCCGTGATGTATTCGACGAACGCCGCATGGAATTGCTGCAGGGTCGCATCGGCATCGCCCATGTGCGCTACCCGACCGCAGGCTCGGAAGGCACCGACGAGGCGCAGCCGTTCTACGTCAATTCGCCTTACGGCATCGCCCTGGCGCACAACGGCAACTTGATCAATACCGAGGCGCTGCGTCGGCAGGTGTTCGAGGCTGACCGCCGCAACATCAATACCGATTCGGACAGCGAAGTGTTGTTGAACGTGTTCGCCTACGAGCTGGACGCGCAGCGCATGCTCACCCCGGAAGCGGCCATCCGCGCCGTGGCCGGCGTGCACCGTCGCTGCAAGGGCGGCTATGCGGTGGTCAGTGTGGTGCTGGGCCTGGGCCTGGTTGCCTTCCGCGACCCGCACGGCATCCGCCCGCTGGTGCTGGGCAAGCGCATGCATGCCGAAGGCATCGAGTACGCGGTTGCTTCCGAATCGGTGGCGCTGGACGTGCTCGGCTTCGAGCGCATGCGCGATGTGGCACCGGGCGAAGCGGTGGTCATCACCGAGCGCGGCGAGCTGTTCACCGAAGTCTGCGCCACCAGCACCCAGCCGACCCCGTGCATCTTCGAGTACGTGTATTTCGCACGTCCGGACTCGATGATGGACAACGTGTCGGTGCACAAGGCGCGCATGCGCATGGGCCAGAAGCTGGGCGAGAAGATCCTGCGCCTGCGTCCGGATCACGACATCGACACCATCATCCCGATCCCCGACACCTCGCGCGATGCCGCGCTGGAGATGTCCAACGTGCTCGGCGTGAAGTACCGCGAAGGCTTCGTCAAGAACCGTTACGTCGGCCGCACCTTCATCATGCCGGGCCAGGGTGAGCGGGTGAAATCGGTGCGCCGCAAGCTCAACCCGATCCACCTGGAGTTCCGCAACCGCGTGGTGCTGCTGGTGGACGATTCCATCGTGCGCGGCACCACCAGCCAGCAGATCGTGCAGATGGCACGCGATGCCGGCGCACGCAAGGTCTATCTGGCCAGCGCCGCGCCGCCGGTGCGTTATCCGAACATCTACGGCATCGACATGCCGGCCGCCGAAGAACTGGTCGCGCACAACCGCAGCGTCGAGGAAATCGAGAAGCACCTGGGCTGCGATTGGCTGGTCTACCAGGATCTGGAAGACCTGGAACTTGCCGTGCGCGAAGGCAACCCGGAGCTGAAGGAATTCGATTCGTCCTGCTTCAACGGCGAGTACGTCACCGGTATCGAACCCGGTTACTTCGAGCGCATCCAGCAGCTGCGTTCGGACGAAGCCAAGACCCAGCGCCGCGCCTGACTCATAAGCCCCCAAGGGGGCGCGCCCAAAGCCCCTCTCCCTGCGGGAGAGGGGTTGGGGTGAGGGCAGAACGAAGCGGCAACGTGTGAGCAGCCATGAACCCGCAACAATCGCATCACTCCACAGCCAACCAGGCATTCATACCTCCACCGGAAGCCGCCGATTTCTCCCTGCTCGACGCCGCCTGCATCTGCATGGCCGCCGCCGATCCGCTTGAGAAAGTCGCGCTCACCCAGCATTACGCCACGCGCTACCGCGCTGGCAGTTTGAAGCTGCCGGCAGACGCGCCAGACCCGGATCCGATCCGCTCGCCAGGCCGCCCACCGCAACTGGTGCTGGTGCACCCACGCGATCTGCCCCGGCGTGGCCTGGGTTCGATCGATGGCCGTGCCGCCTTCATCCATGCCATCGCCCACATCGAACTCAATGCCATCGACCTGGCCTGGGATGCGGTGTATCGCTTCCGCGGCTTGCCGGCCAGCTTCTACGCCGACTGGGTCAGCTGTGCGGACGACGAATCACGCCATTTCGTCTTGCTGCGTGATCGCCTGCTGGCGCATGGCCATGACTACGCCGATTTCCCCGCCCACAACGGCCTGTGGGAAATGTGCGAAAAGACCGCGCATGACGGTCTGGCGCGCATGGCCTTGGTGCCGCGCGTACTGGAAGCCCGTGGTCTGGATGTAACCCCGGCAATGATCGGCAAGCTGCGTTCGCTCGGTGATGCCAGCACTGCCGATGTGCTGGAGGTGATCCTGCGCGAGGAGGTGGCCCACGTGGCAGCCGGCACGCGGTGGTATCACTGGTACTGCACGCGCGCTGGCGTCGAACCGAAGGCGCGCTTCAAGCAGTTGCTCGGCGAATACGCGGGCGGCTACCTGCGTGGCCCGTTCAACCTGGAAGCCCGCCTGTTGGCCGGTTTTGACGAGGATGAGCTGGCCCACCTGGTCGAACAGGCCGGCTGAGCGCGGCGGCCTGCCTGCCGTTGATCGTGTCTGCTGTTGCCCGCTGCGGCAACGATGAACGCCGCCCCGAATTCGGGTCGCGTCCGATTGACTGCCTGCGTGCAGGCGTTCCACCATCGGTCATGGTGGATGTCTGGCTGTTGCATGCCGCATTCGCCACGCGGTGATGCAACGGCATGCACCATCATCTGATCGCGGCGCACGTCAGCGTGAGCGCGGTCGGCAATGACGCAATCAAGGAGAACGTAATGAAGCAGATGTTGATCGCAGGTGCGGTGTTGTTGGCATTGGCCGCGTGTAACGGGCAGAAGCCTGCCAGCACCGATGGCAGCACTGCGGCGCCAGCACCGGCACCGGGCGCAAGCGCTGAAGCGGGCGCCCAGGATGCATTCCCGGTGATCCTGCAGGCCACCGGCACCGAGCCGTTCTGGGCAGTGCGCGTGGACGGCGCCAAGCTTGACTACAGCACCCCGGAAACCCAAGCCAGCCCGCGCCATTTTGAAGGCGCCCGTGCCGTGCAGGATGGTCTGCTGGTGGTGCAGGGCGGCGAGGGTGCCGACGCATTCCGGCTGACGCTGCAACGTGCCGAGTGTTCGGACGGCATGTCCGACCTGAAACACCCGTTCACCGCCGAATTCGTGCTGGGCAAGGACACCTTCAAGGGCTGCGCCCGCGACCCCTCGGTGCCGGTGCAAGCCCCCTGAGCATGCTGCATGTAGAAGCGGCGTAAGCCGCGAAGCCAGCAATGCAAAGCCCGTCAGACAGGTCTGCAATTGCGGCCATGTTTGACGGGCTTTCTTGTACCAGCTTCGCGGCTGATGCCGCTCCTACAAATTCAAGGCAGCGGCTCCCTCTGTAGGAGCGGCGTTAGCCGCGAAGCCACCAATGCAAAGTTCGCCAAGCAGCTCTGCAATTGCAGCTATATCGGGCTTTCTTGTACCAGCTTCGCGGCGTAAGCCGCGAAGTCACCAATGCAAAACCCGCCAGACCGGTCTGCAGTTGCAGCTATGTCTGACGGGCTTTTTTGTACCAGCTTCGCGGCTTACGCCGCTCCTACGACAAGCCCGGTTGGCGTCAGCTCAACGCTTCCAGGCGGAAGCCATCGGCATCCACGCGCAGTACCGAGCCCTGTTCGTACCAGTCGCCCAATACGATGCGGGTGCAGGTGCTGTCACCGGCGGTCACGGTATGGATCGCAGGGCGATGGGTGTGGCCGTGGATCATGGTGTCCACGCCGTAACGCTGGAACGTGGCCAGCACTTCGGCCGGGGCCACGTCGGTGACGGTTTCAAAGGTCGCGTTGTCGTCCTGCTTCATTTCAGACTGGCGCGCCTGGCTGGCGGCGCGTGCCTTCTGTGCGAACGCAATACGCGCTTCCAGCGGCTGCGCCAGGAACTGCGCGATGAAGGCGGGGTTGCGGCTCTGCGCACGGAAGGCCTGGTAGGCAACATCGTCGGTGCACAGCAGATCGCCGTGTTGCAGCATCACCGGCCGGCCGTACAGGGTGATCACGGAGGGGTCGGGCAGGATGCGCATGCCTGCGCGCGCGGCATAGTCGTTGCCGACCAGGAAGTCGCGGTTGCCACGGATGAAATACACCGGTACGCCGGCATCGCTGACTTCGCGCAACGCCAGCGCGACCGCGTCGGCGGCGCTGGACGGCGTGTCATCGCCGATCCACGCTTCAAACAGGTCGCCAAGGATGTACAGCGCCTCGGCCTGGCGCGCTTCGCCGCGCAGGAAGTCGAGGAACAGCTCGGTGATGGCTGGACGGCTGGGGTCCAGATGCAGGTCGGAGATGAACAGCGTTGTCATGCCTGCATTGTAGAGCCTGATCAGCCGGCGAGCAGCGGCAGCAGCTGCAACGAGCCGGCACCCAGCAGCACACCGATGGCGGTGGCGGCCAGCACATCGCTGGGGTAATGCAACCCCAGCACCACCCGTGACAGGCCTACGCCCAGCGTGAAGGGCAGCAGCAGCGGCGCCAGCCAGGGGTAATAGGCCAGCGCCACCACGGTGAAGGACACCGCGTGCAGGGTATGGCCTGAGGGAAAGCTGTATTCATCCAGCGGTGCGACCCAGGCGCGGATGCGCATATCGGCGGCGAACGGGCGCGGGCGGCGGGTCCAGCGCTTGAGCAGCTTGTACAGGGTCAGCGCCAGCACGCCGGTGGCAGCCATGTGCGCGGAGGCCTGCAGGCCGTCCAGGCCATCGGCCAGTACCAGTGCGCCCATCAGCATGTACCAGAACACCCCGTCACCGAGGCGGCTGAGCACCGAGAACAGGCGGCGGATTCCACGGCGGCGGCCATAGCGGTTTGCGCGCCGGCACCAGCGTGCCTCGCGTGCGGCGATGCCTTCAGGCGGCAGCAATGGCATGGCCGCGTCTCCGGGAGGCCAACTCGCTGAGCAGGGCTTCGAATTCGGCCACTACCTGCTCTGGATGCAGGCGTTGCACAGCGCGGCTGGCGTTGGCGCCGAGCAGGCTGCGCATTTCGTCATCACCGGCCAGCTGCACGGCGGCGGCGATGAAGTTCTCATCGTTGTCCACGGCAACCCCGCTATAGCCGTTGCGAAGGTGCTCGCGGGCGGCGCCATAGTTGAAGGCGACGGTGGCCACGCCGCTGGCCATGGCTTCCAGGGTGACATTGCCGAAGGTTTCACTGCGGCTGGCGAACAGGAACAGGTCGCCGCTGGCGAAGTGCCGGGCCAGCGCCTCGCCACGTTGCACGCCGCAGAAAATGAAGTCCGGGTTCTGTTCGGCCAGCTTCTCGCGCATCGGTCCATCGCCCACCCAGACAAAGCGGGCCTTCGGACGCTGTTGCTGGATGCGGCGGAAGGCCTTGATCGTCAGCGCGAGGTTTTTTTCGGCGGCAATGCGGCCGACGTAGATCACCGCAAAGCCTTCGCCTTCGATACCCCATTCGGCACGCAGCGCGGCGTCGCGCTTATCGGGGCCGAACTGGCTGCCGTCCACGGCGCGTGCCAGCAAGCGTGCACGTGAAAAGCCGTTGTCCAGAAGGAATTGTTGCAGTTCGCGGGTAGGGACCAAGGTGGCTTCTGCCTGGTTGTGGAAACGCCGCATCCAGCGCAATGCGGCCGCCTGCAACCAGGCGGCGCCGTAGTCGGGCAGGTATTCATCAAAGCGGGTGTGCAGCCCCGAGGCAACCGGGATGCCGAGCCGGCGCGCGGTGCGCATTGCCGACCAGCCCAGTGGGCCTTCCGTGGCCACGTAGATCGCGTCCGGGCGTTGTTGTTGCCACTGCCTGGCAAGCCGCAATGGGGCGGGCAGGCCGAAACGCAGGCCGGGATAGCGTGGCAGGCCGGCGCCGCGAACCAATACCTCATGGGCGGCGCCGGTACTGTCCTGCTGCTGCCGTGGGCGCACCACATCGACCTGGTGGCCGCGCTTGCGCAGGCCGTGTTCCAGGCCCTGTACGGTCAGGGCAACGCCATTGACCTCCGGTGGATAGGTCTCGGTGACGATGGCAAAGCGCATGGCGACCTCCGGGTTTGGCGCAAGCCTGCGCGTCACCGATGAAGCACTTGTTACGTTGATCTGACCGCTTTGTGACCACCACGAAAGACAAACAACCACGGCCCCGAAGGGCCGTGGTCGTCGTGGCTTTGCGCAGCCTGGACGACCGATCAGAAGCGTTGCTGGTACTTCATGTAGACGAAGCGACCGATGTCATAGCCGCCGTAATACGAGAAGGCCGAGTTCGGCTTGCTGTACATCAGCGGGCCATACTTCTCGAACACATTGTTGGCACCCAGCGAAACCGTGGCGTCCCACGGCAGCGAGTAACGCACCTGCACGTCGTGGAAGGTCACCGAGCCGCGTTCGTTGTAGTTGCGCGCGCCCTTGTACCAAGGTGCGTAAACACCCGGGTCGGAGCATTCGTCCGGATACAGCGAAATGTTCGGGCACTGCTCCTTGACCCCGGAGTAGTAGCGCGATGTCCAGCTCGCACCGAAGTTGCCGCGTTCCCAACCCAGGCTCAGGTTGGAGCGGACGCGGAAACCACTGCCGATGCCATTGCTGGTGGTCGGTACGATGGCGCTGTCGTTGGTCGAGCGATAGATGTTTTCGCTGACATAGGTGCTTGCCCAGTTGCTGCTGAACTTGCCGTAGGCGGTGTCCAGCCGGTAGCTCACGTCCAGATCGTAACCTTCGGTCTGCATGAAGCCGGCGTTGCGGTTGCCGAACTGCAAGCTGCTGACGATGCCGGTTACCGGGTCACGGGTGAAGCGGGCACAGCGTGCATCGACGCCCTGCTCATAGCAGTCGATCAGGATCTGGTTCGGGCTGTCCGAGACGATGGTGTTGTCGATGCGGATCTTCCACCAATCCAGCGACACGTTGAGGTTGCTGATGAAGCTCGGGCTCCACACCAGTCCCAGTGTCTTGCTTGTGGATGTCTCCGGTGTGAGCGAGGGATTGGAACCGCCGACGAATGGAACCGGCGATGCGTCGCTGGCAGTGGTTACCGGGGTCATGCCCTGCCTGAGCTGACGGAAGCTGCCGGCGTTGGCGATATCGCGCGCACAACGGGCGCGCACCTCGGCACTGCTGCGGGAAGCGCCGAACACGGTATCGCAGGGATCGCTGAACTGGGCAAAGGTTTCCGAGCCGCCGCCGAACAGGTCATTGATGGTCGGTGCACGGAAGCCTTCGGCCCAGGTGCCACGCACCAGCAGCTGTTCAAACGGCTTCCACTTGAAACCGAACTTGCTGTTGAGCGTGTTGCCGAAGGTGTCGTAGTTGGAGTAACGCGTGGCGGCATTGAGACTCAGTTCCTTTGCACCGGGCAGGTCGGCCAGCAACGGGATGTTGAGCTCCAGGTAGGCTTCATCGACTTTGTAGTCGCCACCGGTTGGGCCGGACGCCAGGTTGGTGGTGGCACCGGTCTGCGCCAGCGGATCGGGAATGTACTCGCCGGTTTCCTTGCGGCTCTCCACGCCAAATGCAAAGCCCAGGTCGCCAGCGGGCAGGCTGACGATGCTGCCGGCGATATTGGCGAAGAAGTTCCTGCTGGTGGTCTTGCCCTTGGTGAGCTCGGCCGGGAACAGCCAATCCAGCAGCGTGGCGTTGCCGGTCAGCCCGTTCGGGTCGACCGTGCCGTAGGCGACCAGCGGATTCCACGGCGTACAGTTGGCGACCACTGCGCCGGGCTTGCCGCATTCGACCTGGCCGGTGGCGGCGTTGTAGAACGATGGCCCGGTGGCAGCGGCAACGCGGCCCTTGTGCAGGTTGCCGGTGGCGGCCGTCTCCAGTTCATTGCGGTTGTACTGGTAGCCCACTTCCCAGTCGAAGTAACGCTCGCCGATATCGAACGAGCCGTCGAACGAGGCAACCGCACGGTAGGTTTTCAGCTCGCTGTCGGTGATGCGCGGCACTTCCCAGGCGCGGCGGTTCCACGCCACTGCGGTTGGCTTGGCATAGCCGTGCTGGTTGCCGAACGGATTGAAGTAGCTGTCGATCGACATCGGGCCGACGCCGGCGGCACTGGATTGCAGCGGGTAACCGGCAATCTGCCGCTTGGAGCGACGTTGGTTGTAGCCGAGCTCGGTCTTGAAGTTGATGCTGTCGGTAAGCCTGACGCGGCCATCGAAATACACCGAATCGCGCTTCACCGGGTAGCTCACGTGCATCTGCTCGTTGGCGTTGCTGACATCGCCGGTGAAGGCGGTGGTATCGGTCAGATGATAGTTGGCCGGGTTGCTCGGGTCGCTGCCGCGGTCCAGTGAGTAGTTGCAGCCGGACTTGGTGTCGGTGCAGCCGGGGCCGCCCTTCAGGCCGGTGATCTGGCCCCACTGGCTGATGGTGGTCCAGTTGCTGGCATCGGCCGGGTGGCGGTCGCTGATGCCATAAGCGCTGAACCAGCGGTCCTTGGCCCAGACTTCCTTTTCTTCGGAATGCTCGGCGGCGAAGGTCAGCGCGATGCGCTCGTTGTTCCAGCCGCTGACCACATCGAAACGGTCGCGTGCGCCGTCACCTTGGCTGTATTGGCCGTGATACGCGTTGACCGTGGTGCCGCTGACATTGCTGCGGGTGATGATGTTGACCACGCCAGCCATGGCATCGGAGCCATAGATCGCCGAGGCGCCGTCCTTCAGTACTTCGATGCGCTCCACCGCCGACACCGGCAGGCTGGAGACGTCCTGGTAACCGGAGGTGCTGATGCCAAGCCGCTTGCCATTGACCAGCACCAGGGTGCGCTGGGTGCCGAGGTTGCGCATGTCGATATAGGTACCGCCGGCGTTTTCACCGGCCGTCAGCGCGTTGGCGCGGCTGATGGTCGGGCTGCCCATCGCGGTGACGTTCTGCAGGATGTCGGCGACCGAGCTGAAACCCTGTTGCTCGATGTCGGTGCGGCTGATCGCAAATACCGGCTGTGCGGTTTCGACATCCACCTGGCGGATGCGCGAGCCGGTGATCTCGATGCGATCAAGCGTGGTCGGCTTGTTGTCCTGCGCGAGTGCGGGCGCGACGACCACGCCAAGGGTGCTGGAAACAAGGGCACAGCGAATCGCCTGCCCCAGGATGCTGGAACGTGAATGCATAACGGCTCTCTCTCTCTCTCTTTGCACTGACAAGTGTCAAAAGGGGAGAGCTGCGGTGTTGCACAGCCCAGGCTCTCCCCTGAATCCACCAGATGTGAAGGTGGTAGTGCGAGGTTAGCCGGTTGGAATCGCGAATTAATCGCTAAGTTATTGAGATTTATCTGAAAAAAGGCTGGCGATTTGCCGCGGCAGATTGTCGCCGCGGCTACGCCTGACAGCGCTGGCTCAGGCCACGAATGGCCTGAAGCTGATCCCCAGCCCGCTCATGCCTTCGGCTTCGCCGACCAGATCGGCGCGCAGCAGCGGGCGCGCGTCGATGAAGTCCTTGGCCAGGATCAGCGACAAGGTATTGCCATCCACCGACAGTTCCAGCGTCGGGATCGGGTCGGGCTCGTGCGCGCGGTGCAGCAGCACCGCCAGCCGCAGTAGCGCCGCCGTGCGCTTGGCCGGCAGCAGCAGGCGCTCGGGCAGGGCTTCGAATGCGTTCTTGGAAATACCGCGCCGGTGTGTACGGATCAGCGCAGCCAGCATCTGCTGTTCCTGGCGTGAGAAACCGGCGATATCCGAGTGCTCGATCACGTAGCTGCCGTGGGTGTGATAGCCGCTGTGCGCGATCATCAGGCCCAATTCGTGCAGGCGTGCGGCCCAACCGAGCATGCGCGCATCGTCCACGTCGAGCTTCCAGGCCTCGGCTACCTGTTCGAACAGCCGCTGTGCGGTAGCTTCCACGCGCCGTGCCTGGGTTTCATCGATGGCGTAACGCAGGGTCAGTGCGGCCACCGATTCGTCGCGCGGATCGTTGTCGTTGGCGCGGCCCATGATGTCGTAGAGGATGCCTTCGCGCATCGCCGCTTTGCTGACCAGCAGCTTCTGCAGGCCCAGTGCCTGGAAGGCGGCCTCCAGCACCAGCACGCCGCCGGCGATGATCGGCCGGCGTTCGTTGGACAGTGTGGGCAGCACGATCTCATTGATGTTCTTGGCGCGCAGCAGTTCTTCGCGCAGCTGCGGCAGCGCTTCGGCGGTGATCGCGCCCTTGCTCAGCTTCATCGCCGCGCAGATTTCGCTGATGGCCTTGTGGGTGCCGGACGAGCCCAGTGCTTCCTGCCAGCCCAGCGCCTTGTACTTGTTGGCGAACGGCTGGAACTCGGCACCGATCTCGGTGAGCGCGTCTTTCCAGCGCTTCTTGCTCAGCTTGCCGCCGGGGAAAAAACGCCTTGTGCTGGCGATACAGCCGGCCTGCAGGCTTTCGCGTTCCAGCGTCTGCATGCCGCGGCCGATGATGAATTCAGTGGAGCCGCCGCCGATGTCGATCACCAGCCGGTGCTGGTCGGGCTTGGGCGGCTGTGCATGGGCGACGCCGAGGTAGATCAGGCGCGCTTCTTCGCGCCCGCTGACCACTTCGATGGCGTGGCCCAGCGCGGTTTCGGCCGGCATCAGGAACGACAGCGGTGAACGCAGCTGGCGCACGGTATTGGTGGCCAGGGCACGCACCCGGTAGGGCGGGATGTTGCGGATGCGCTGGCCGAAACGGGCCAGGCATTCCAGCGCGCGCTGGCGGGCTTCGGCGGACAGGCCGCCTTTGCCATCCAGGCCGTCGGCCATGCGTACGGTTTCGCGCAGGCGGTCCACCACCCGCAGCTGCCCGAGCAGGTAGCGCGCGATGACCATATGGAAACTGTTGGAACCCAGGTCGATGGCGGCCAGCAGGTCGCCGTCCTGCAGGGGTGGTGGGGTCAGAGAGGACTGGGGCATGGCGGAATGGTAGCGGTAGTAGGGCGTGAAGAGGAATGAGGAGTGAGAATTGAGGAGTGAGAAAAATCAGGGTCCCGCTCACTGACAGTGCCGGCCGGCCTCATTCCCGGCCCCGGCAAGAATGAGGCAGCCGCGCTCGCGGCCCTTGCTCCTTCTCGTTTCCCACTCCTGTTTTCTCCCGCTTGGCGTTTCGCTCCTGCCTCAAAGCCCTTCCATCAGCGCCTGCTGCGCCGAATGCGGCGGCTGGCCCGGGGCCGGCACGCATTTGCTGTAGCGGCCGTCTTCCTGCAGTTCCCAGGCGTTGAGGTTGTCGTCCAGGTAGTTCTGCAGCACCTCGCGGTAGATACGCCGGGCCAGGCTGCTGTCCAGGATCGGGAAGCAGGTTTCCACGCGGCGCAGCAGGTTGCGCTCCAGCCAGTCAGCGCTGGCACAGTACAGCTCGGGGGCGCCATTGTTGCCGAACCAGTAGACGCGGCTGTGTTCGAGGAACCGGCCAACAATCGAGCGTACGCGGATGTTCTCCGACACCCCCTCCACGCCGGGGCGCAGGGTGCAGGCGCCACGCACGATCAGGTCGATCTGCACACCGGCCTGCGAGGCCGCGTACAGGGCGCGGATCACCTGCGCCTCGTTGAGTGCGTTCATCTTGGCGATGATGCGTGCCGGCTTGCCTTCCAGGGCCAGCGTGGTCTCGCGCTCGATGCGTTTGATCAGCCCGGCATGCAGGGTGAAGGGCGATTGCAGCAGGCACTTGAGCTTCATCTTCGGGGCAAGCCCGGACAGCTGCTGGAACAGCAGATGCACATCGTTGCCGATATCCGGGTCAGCGGTGATCAGGCTCAGGTCGGTATAGGCCCGTGCCGTGCCGCTGTGGTAGTTGCCGGTGCCCAGGTGCACGTAGCGGCGCAGCTTGCGGCCCTCGCGGCGCACGATCAGCAGCATCTTGGCGTGGGTCTTGTAGCCGACCACGCCGTATACCACCTGCACGCCGGCATCCTGCAGGCGATCGGCCAGGCCCAGGTTGGCTTCCTCGTCGAAGCGCGCACGCAGCTCGACCACAACGGTCACGTCCTTGCCGTTGCGGGCGGCCAGGATCAGCGCTTCAACAATCCCCGAATCCTTGCCGGTGCGGTACAGGGTCTGCTTGATCGCCAGCACGTTGGGATCAACCGCCGCCTCGCGGATCAGCTCCAGCACGGTGCTGAAGGAATCAAACGGGTGGTGCAGCAGTACATCGCCCTGCGCCGCCGTCACGAAAATGCCCTCGGGCGACTTGAACACGCGCGGCGTCATCGGCGGGTATTTCAGGTCCGGCCGCAGCAGCAGGTCATAGACCTGGATCACCCGGTTGAGGTTGACCGGGCCATCGATGCGGTAGGCGGCATTCTCGGACAGGCCGAAATTCTGCAGCAGGGTCTGCATGATCGGCTTGGGGCAGTCGTGCGCGATCTCCAGCCGCACCGCCGGCCGGTACCCGCGGTCGACCAGCTCATCGCGCAATGCCAGCGCCAGGTTCTCGACTTCTTCCTCGTCCACCACCAGCTCGGAATTGCGGGTGACGCGGAACTGGTAGGCACCCTGCACATCCATGCCCGGGAACAGTTCATCGACGAAGGCCGACAGCACCGCCGACAGCAGCACGAAGTTCTGCGGGCCGCCCAGTGATTCGGGCAGCTGGATGATGCGTGGCAGCGAACGCGGAGCGCGCACCAGCGCCAGATGACCGGCCCGGCCGAAGGCGTCGGTGCCCTTGAGCACGACGACGATATTCAACGACTTGTTGAGGATCTTCGGGAACGGGTGCGAGGGATCCAGCCCCAGTGGCGACAGCACCGGCATGATTTCGTTGCGGAAGTAGGCGCGCAGCCAGCGGCGTTGGCGCGCGGTCCAGCTCTTGTGCGCAAGGATGCCGACCCCGGCCTCACCCAGCGCCGGGCGCAGTACCTGGTTCCAGCAGCGGTACTGCTGCTCCACCAGCTCGGCGGCGCGGTCGTGGATGGCATTGAGGATGGCCTGCGGGCTCATCCCGTCCGGCGCCGGTGGCAGCCCGAACTCCTGTGCATGGCGCACGGCCGCCGCGCGGATTTCGAAGAACTCGTCCAGGTTGGTGCAGGAGATGCACAGGAAGCGCAGTCGCTCCAGCAGCGGCACCTGCTCGTCCATCGCCTGTGCCAACACGCGGAAATTGAAATCCAGCTGTGACAGCTCCCGGTTGATGTACAGCGAGGGATCGCGCAGGGGATCGCTGCTGATGACAGCGGTGGCGGGGGGCGGGGGAGGAGGAGTCATGCCGGAAAGTCTTCCATGGACAGAGGCGAGGGGGATGCATTGCGCGGGCGTACATGCTCGGCGTCGAAGTGGCAGGCAAAGGTGCTGCCCTGGCCGACTTCGCTGCGGATATCCAGGCGCGCCTGGTGCAGGCCGAGAATGTGTTTGACGATGGACAGGCCCAGCCCGGTGCCACCGCTTTCGCGCGAGCGGCTGCTGGAGACGCGGTAGAAACGTTCGGTCAATCGCGGCAGGTGATTGGCCGGGATGCCGTAGCCGGTGTCGGTGACGGCCAGCACCGCGCCATTGCCCTCGCGGCTGAAGGTCAGGGTGATGCGGCCGCCGGCCGGTGTGTAGCGCACGGCGTTGGTCAGCAGGTTGGAGAAGGCGCTGTGCAGTTCCTTGTTGGAGCCGGCCAGGTCCACCCCGGCCAGGTCCTCGACCGTGATGGTGTGGCGGCCCTGGCTGTGCGCTTCGGCTTCGCGCCGCAGCGAGGCCAGCATCGAGGTCATGCTCACCGTTTCCAGCTCGGCATGTTGCTGCGATTCCAGCCGCGACAGGGTCAGCAGGTCTTCTACCAGTTGCGCCATCCGCTGCGATTGCTTGCGCATCTCCGACAGCATCGGCCCGGTATCGGGGAAGTCTTCCGGGTCCATCATGTCCAGGTAGCCGTGCACCACGGTCAGCGGTGTGCGCAGCTCATGGGAGACATTGGCGACGAAATCACGCCGTACCTGTTCCAGGTGCAACAGCTTGGTCACGTCGCGTGCGACCAGCAACCAGTGATGGTCCGAATAGGGGATCAGGCGCAGGTGCAGGCGGATTGCCGGATCCACCGGCGAGTTGGCATCCAGGATGGGCTCTGCATTGCGGCCGCCGGCCAGCCAATGGGCCAACGGCAGCGGCTGCAGGCGCGGCACCAGCGCCGCTTCCATGTCGGCCGGATGCTGCAGGCCGAGCAGGGTGGTGGCCGCTTCGTTGAACCACTGCACGCGCTGGGTGTTGCGGTCCACCACGACCACCGCATCGGGCAGCGCGGCGGCGGCGGCGCGGTAGCTGCGCAGCATTTCGACCAGGCGGCGCTTGCGCGCGCGCATTTCCTGCTGGTTGCGTGCCAGCAGGCGGTCCAGCTCGTTCCACACGCCCACGCCTTGTGGCGAATCCCAGCGCTGACGTGCGGTCAGCCGCAACAGCAGCTGGCGCAGCCGCCAGTAATGCCAGGTCAATATTGCCAATGCGGTGATCGCCACGATCAGCGCGGGGTGGCCCAGCAACGCACCCAGCCCCCATGCCAGCAACAGCAGCGTGGCCACGGTGGCCAGCGTCTTCAACCAGGCAGATCGGAATTGGCGGGGCATTGCACTCTCGGTGGTACTGGGTGGATCCGTCGGCGTTACCAGGTTATAGCATCGCTTGCGGCCGGGTGGCCGCAACGGCTCAGGTGGCGGCGGAGAAGCGATAGCCGGCACCGCGCACGGTCTGCACCATGTTCTCGGCACCGAAGGGTTCCAGTGTCTTGCGCAGGCGGCGGATGTGCACATCGATGGTGCGCTCTTCCACATACACGCTGCCGCCCCAGACATGGTCCAGCAGCTGCGAACGGGTATAGACGCGCTCGGGGTGGGTCATGAAGAAATGCAGCAGGCGGTATTCGGTGGGACCAATCGGCACCGGGGTGTCGTCGGCGAAGACGCGGTGGGCGGCGCCGTCGATACGGATGTTGCCAACGCTGACGCTGCCGTCTTCGTCATCATCGCGGGTGCGGCGCATCACCGCACGGATGCGCGCCAACAGTTCGCGTGCCGAGAACGGCTTGACCACGTAGTCGTCGACACCGGCTTCCAGGCCGCCGACGCGGTCGTTCTCTTCGCCGCGTGCGGTGAGCATGATGATCGGCACATCGCGGGTGAGGACTTCCTTGCGCCAGCGCCGGGCAAGTTCCAGGCCGCTGGTGCCGGGCAGCATCCAGTCCAGCAGGATCATGTCCGGCACGCGGTCGGCAATGGCGGTCTGCGCTTCAAGGGCGTCGCCGGCATGTACCGGGTCGTACTCGCCCTTGCGCAGGGCAAAAGCGACCATGTCACGGATCGCGGGTTCGTCATCGACAATCAGAATGCGTTTCTGCACGTGGCGCCTACCGGAATGCCCGTCAAGAGGGGGTGTGCCCAGTAGACTACGGTTTGATGACGGGTTTGTGACATCACTGCCGGAGTGAATCTTCAATCCACGCCGCGCAGGTTCAGTTCCGTGACATTTCCGGGTCATGCACGCCGAGCCGGCGCATTTCCAGCACGGTCGGCATGATCGATTCGATGCGCGCATCAACCCGCGCGCGGCTCACGTAATCCAGCCCGGGTTGCTTGAGCAGGGCCTGGAACTGGATCAGTGCCTGTTCCGGCCGACCATTCAGATAGGCCGCCTCGGCATAGGCTTCACTGGCACGGCTGCTGTCGCCGGCCAGCTCGCAGGCGCGGGCAAACGTTGCCTGGAACACCGGGTCGTCACTGGAACGTGCCAGCAGTGGCCGCAGCATGGCCTGCGCGCGCTGGCCGGCGGCCACGCCGCCCTGTTCATTGAGGATGCGCGCATAGGTCAGGGCCACCGGCCGGCTCTGCGGCAGGCGCTTGAGCAGGGCGTCGAAGCGCTTGTTGGCGTCTTCGTGGCGGCCGCTGCGCGATTCGGCCTCACCGACGGCCAGGTTCACCCACAGGTTGTCCGGGTACTCCTGCAGCAGTTGCTGCAGCTCGGGCAGGGCCTGGGCGACACCGCCGGCGCCGCCGTCGCGCAGGCGGGCGATGGCCACGCCGTAGCGCTGCGGGTCGGTCAGGCCGTTCTTCTGGCTGCGCTTGAGGCCTTCGTATTCGCGGACCAGCTCCGACGGGGTCGGCGCGCTGAGCACGCGCAGGCGTTCGCGGGCCCAGTCGAACTGTCCGGTGGGGCCGCGCGGCAGGCTGGTGCCGGGCAGCGACAGCTGCAGGCCGGCTGGCAGCAACGGGTTGCCGCCGCTGAGCGGATCACGGCTGGTATCGGGGGCGGACGGATTGACCCGCTCCTGCAGTACCCCGGTCGGGGTCTGCGTGGTCAGCAACACCGTGTCCTTCTTCATCTGCTCGGCACGGGCCTTGGCTTCGCTGATGCGGGTGATGTTGACCGGGTGGGTACGCAGAAAGTCCGGCGTGGAATAGCCGCCTTCGTTGCCGCGCATGGCTGCCGACATGCGTTCGAAGAAGCCGGCCATCGCGTCCACGTCATAGCCGCTGCGGGCCAGGGTACGGATGCCCAGGCGGTCGGCTTCGGATTCGTTGGAACGGGTGAAGTTGATCTGGCGCTGCTGCATCAGCCCCATGCCGGAGGTGATCGCGGCCATGGTCGCATCGCCGGAGGAATTGCTCCCGGCCTGCTGTGCGGCGATCACCGCCGCCAGCATGCCGAGCAGGATCGGGATCTGGTCGCGCTGGGCGCGCTCCACCCCGCGCAGCACATGCTGCTGGGTGACGTGCGAGATTTCATGCGACAGCACTGCCGCCACCTCATCCTCGCGCTCGGCGGTGAGGACCAGGCCGGCGTTCATGCCGATATAGCCGCCCAGCGTCGCAAATGCGTTGATCTGGCGGTCCTTCATCATGAAGAACGTGTACTTCTGCTGCGGCTGGGCGCTGTTGGAGCCCAGCCGTGTTCCCATGGTGCTGAGCCAGTCATTCACCAGCGGGTCGTCCAGCAGGTAGCCGTAGTTGCGCAGCTCGCGCAGCATCATGCCGCCGTACTCCGCCTGCCGCGCCGGGGTCAGCAGCTCGCCGGCCGAGGAGCCGATATCGGGCAGCTTGCTGTCGTCGGCACGGGACAGCGGGGTGGCCAGGGCCAAGGTAATGGCGGTGGCAAGCAGCAGGTTGCGCAAGCGGTGACTCCGGGTAGTGGCAGGGCGGAGGATGACGGGGAAGCGGGGCGCGGGTGTGAAGCGCAGGTTAACCCGCTGTGTTCTGCCGGTGGCGTCGAAAAACCACGCGGCCGGTACCATATATGGACAAAGTTTCCACTCAGGAGTTTCGTTGTGACTACTTCTTCCAGCGCCGGTGCACCGGAGATCACCATTTACTCCACCGCCGTCTGCCCGTATTGCGTAGCGGCCAAGAATTTCCTGAAGAGCAAGAACCAGTCGTGGACCGAGGTCCGGATCGACCTGGACCCGGCCGCGCGCGAAAAGATGATGGCGCTGACCAGGCGCACCAGCGTGCCGCAGATCTTCGTGGGTGACGTCCATGTGGGCGGCTACGACGACATGATCGCGTTGCACCGGGCCGGCAAGCTGGAGCCGCTGCTGGCCGGGCAGGGCGCATGAGCGCCGACAGCGAAAAGGACCGCCTGGCCGAATTCACCGAATTCCGCCAGCGTATGAACCAGCGCATCCTGGCCGAGCCCAACCAGGTGGTGCGGCGCTTTTTCGCGCTCGACACCCAGACCTACCAGGCCGGCGCGCTGGATGTGAAGACCAAGGAGCTGCTGGGCCTGGTGGCCTCGATGGTGCTGCGCTGCGATGACTGCATCAGCTACCACGTGGCCCAGTGCAAGGACGCCGGGGTCAGCCGTGAAGAGTTCTTCGAGACCTTCTCGGTGGGCCTGGTGGTGGGCGGCTCCATCGTCATCCCGCACCTGCGGCGGGCGGTGGATTTCCTCGACCAGCTGGAGAACGGGGCGGCCACCGCGCCGGCCGGGCACGAGCACAGCTGAACCCCAGACCTTTGTCCAGTTGGGGCTGGCGCGACTGATCAGGCATAATTGACAGTTGAAACCTTTTCAATCGCGCCGGGTTCCGGGCAGCCGGATGGCGCATTCCTCCTCCCTGTTCGGAATACCTAGAAATGACGCAGACAATCACCGTCATCCGCGGCGATGGCATCGGCCCGGAAATCATGGACGCCACCCTGTTCGTACTGGACAAGCTGGGTGCTGGCCTGACCTATGAATTCGCCGACGCTGGCTTGGCCGCGCTGGAAAAGCACGGTGAGCTGATCCCGGCTTCCACGCTGGAATCGATCAAGAAAAACAAGGTCGCCCTGAAGAGCCCGCTGACCACCCCGGTCGGTGGCGGTTTCAGCTCGATCAACGTTGCCCTGCGTCGCCAGTTCGACCTGTACGCCAACGTGCGCCCGGCCATCTCGTTCCCGAACACCAAGTCGCGCTACGAGAACATCAACATGATCACGGTGCGTGAGAACACCGAAGGCGCCTACCTGGCCGAAGGCCAGGAAGTGTCGGCCGACGGCGAGACCGCGTTCTCCGGCACCCGCATCACCCGCAAGGGCTCCGAGCGCATCGTGCGTTACGCCTTCGAGCTGGCCAAGAGCACCGGCCGCAAGAAGGTCACCGCCGTGCACAAGGCCAACATCATCAAGTCGACCTCGGGCCTGTTCCTGGACGTGGCGCGCGAAGTTGCCGCCAAGTACCCGGAAATCGAGTTCCAGGAAATGATCGTGGACAACGCCTGCATGCAGCTGGTGATGCGTCCGGAACAGTTCGACATCATCGTCACCACCAACCTGTTCGGCGACATCATCTCCGACCTGTGTGCGGGTCTGGTTGGCGGCCTGGGCCTGGCCCCGGGTGCCAATATCGGCGTTGACGCGGCCATCTTCGAAGCCGTGCACGGTACCGCGCCGGACATCGCCGGGCAGGGCAAGGCCAACCCGGTCGCGCTGCTGCTGGGCGCTGCACAGATGCTGGACCACGTCGGCCAGCCGGAAAACGCCGAGCGCCTGCGCAAGGCCATCGTTGCCACGATGGAAGCCAAGGATTCGCTGACCGGCGACCTGGGCGGCACCGGCACCACCATGGGCTTCGCCCAGGCCATCGCCAGCCGCATCTGATTGCAGCTGCGGTAGTTGGTGTAAAAAAAACGGAGCGCGAAAGCGCTCCGTTTTTGTTTGTGTAGTGCCGAGCCATGCTCGGCAGGAGCTTTCCCAAGACCAGCTGTAGTGCCGAGCGATGCTCGGCAGAGGCCTTACCGGTAATGCCTCAGCCGAGCATGGCTCGGC
>NZ_JBRRBO010000061.1:0-21211 GCF_056756175.1 Stenotrophomonas sp. STEN240
GGCTTTTGGCTTTTGGCTTTTGGCTTTTGGCTTTTGGCTTTTGGCTTTTGGCTTTTGGCTTTTGGCTTTTGGCTTTTGGCTTTTGGCTTTTGGCTTTGTCCCTTCTCCCGCCTGCGGGAGAAGGTGCCCCTAAGGGGCGGATGAGGGGGCTTTGGGTTTTGCGGGAAAGCTTCTGCCGAGCATGGCTCGGCACTACAGGCATCGCGGCTTTGCTTCATCCCTGCTCCCGCCTCCGGAACTGCAGCCCCCCTCTTGGGAAAGGTGCCCCGAAGAGGCGGATGAGGGGGGCTTTGGGTTTTGCAGTAAAGCCCCTGCCGAGCATGGCTCGGCACTACAGACACCGCTTGGCTTTGTCTTGAGCCCTTCTCCCGCTTGCGGGAGAAGGGTTGGGATGAGGGGGAGCTCTTGCTTCCGCTTCCGCTCTCAGCCCTGCGCGCGCAGCAGCTGATGCAGGGTGCTCTTCAGCCTGCGCCCCTCTTCGCGCAGGTAATCACGCTCATCCCGCCAGGCGGGAAAACGGGCCTCCACTTCCGCCCAGAACGCCGGCGAATGATTGGCCTGCAACAAGTGGCACAGCTCGTGTACCAGCACGTATTCGAACGCCGACGGCCGTGCCAATACCAGCGCAAGATCCAGGGCCATCGAGCCATCCGGCGCCAGCGAGCCCCACTGCGAAGACATCACCTTGGGCCGCAGCCGCGTCGGTGCGCGCGCCAAGCCCGGCAGATAGCGCGGTAGCCACTGGCCAACATCCGCACGCACCTGCACTTCATAGAACTCGCGCAGCGCGCGCCGCAATGCGGGTTCACCCGCGCGTGCGGACAGCTGGATGTTGACCACGCCAGCATCAACCTCGATACGGGCAAACCGCCCTTCCTGCCATTGCACCGGCAACAACTCGCCGCGCAACGGCAGCACGCCGGGTTCGCGCAACTTCAGCGCCGGTGCCAGCAGGCCATCGCCACCCAACCGCGCCAGCTGCTGCTGCAACCATTGCCGGTTGGCCTGCAGAAAACGTTCGCCGGATACCAGGCTCGCGCGCAGCGGCATGGTCAGCCGCGCGCCGCGTTCATCCACGCTGAGCTTGAGCCGGCGTGCACGCGGGTCACGCACGCGCAGCACGTCGATCTCGGCATCATCCAGACGCAGGCGCACCGTGTCGCGCTGGATCACCGGCGCGGCGGGTGTCATCAAACGGCGGAACAGACTAACCATAAGCCCAGCATAGTCCCTACCCGGTTACGAAACCGGGTAGGCCCACAACGGGTTCAGCTGTCAGCCTTGCTCAGCTTGAAGGCCTGCTCAAGCAGCAGGAACAAGCGACGGATTTCGCCGCTCTGCAAGGCGAAGCGGGCATCCAACTCGGCACGGCGGCCTTCCTCGTCGATGTGCTCAAGCTGGTCCAGCGCGCCATCGAGGAATTTCAGCTTGCGCACGATCAGGTCGTCGCCCAGCACGAAGGACAGGTTGTCCTCGAAGATCAGCGCCAGCTTGGTCACCTGCTTGCCGGCGTCCAGGTGCTTGTCGATCTCGTCGCAGCGCAGTTCCTGGTGCTGGCACTTGACCACCGCACCGCCTTCGGCCGGGTCCTTCATCTCGCATTCTTCGCCCAGGCTCAGGCCTTCGGGCAGCGGCTCGCCAGCGATCCACGCAGTCAGGATGGCACGCGGTGCGACTTCGGCGTTCAGCGGCATCGCCGGGAAGCTGCCGAGCATGCCGCGGATGTCGCTCATCACGTTCTCGCCGGTCTTGCGGCTGGAACTGTCGACGGCGACATAACCGTGCTGCAGGTCGAGGAAGGCATCGGTACGCGAGCTCTTGACGAAGGCGCGCGGCAGCAACTCGTGCAGCAGGTCGTCCTTCAGGCGCTTGCGCTCGCGGCCGCCGGGCTTGCGGCCTTCCTTCTCTTCGATCTCTTCAAGCTTGCGCTGCAGCAGATCGTTGACCACCACACTTGGCAGGATCTTGTCTTCGCCGCCCACGGTCAGCCACAGCGCATCACCGATGCGGTGCGAGAACTGGACCTTTTCTTCACGACCGAACGGCGAGATGAAGCCGCGCGAGGTCATTTCCAGGGCGCCAACAGGCTTGAGCACCACCTGCGGCAACAGCGTGTCGACGTCGGAGAAATCAATGGAAGTCGGGAAACGGAACAGCGTGAGGTTCTTGAAAAACATGGGTGTCCTATTTCGTAATCATGGTTCAGGGCCTTGCTTCTCAGCGCGGGAGAAGCTGCTCCGAAGAGCGTGCCCCCGTGGAGCTCGGGGGCGGATGAGGGAGCGCGCTACCGGACTTCAGATCACCGTAGCACTGCCTACCCTCATCCCAACCCTTCTCCCGGCGGGAGAAGGGCTGCTTGATCTTGTTGATTGTCGCCAACGGCCAGCCAGGCCTGTGCATCAGACTGCGCTGCGTCTTCACGGCGGCCCAGCGACAGGAAATCGAACAGCTTGGGATCGGCCAGCTGCGAGGGCCGGATATCGCCCAGCGCGCGGGAGATCTGTTCGATGCGGCCGGGCGTGTCCTTTTCCCACTGCTTCATCATCAGGCCGACCTGCTTGCGCTGCAGGTTTTCCTGGCTGCCGCACAGGTTGCACGGAATGATCGGGAACTGGCGGGCGTCAGCGTACTCGATGATGTCCGCTTCGCGCACATAGGCCAGCGGGCGGATCACCACATGCTTGCCGTCGTCGCTGCGCAGCTTGGGCGGCATGCCGGAAATCTTGGAGTGGTGGAACAGGTTCATGAAGAACGTGGCCACCATGTCATCGCGGTGGTGGCCCAGCGCGATCTTGGTGAAGCCATTGGCTTCGGCATAGGTGTACAGCGAGCCACGGCGCATGCGCGAGCACAGCGAACACATGGTCTTGCCTTCCGGGATCACCCGGCTCACCACCGAATAGGTGTCCTGTTCGATGATGTGGTACGGCACGCCGATCGAGGCCAGATACTCGGGCAGCACGTGCTCGGGGAAGCCGGGTTGCTTCTGGTCCAGGTTCACCGCCACCAGCTCGAAGGGCACCGGCGCCTTCTTCTGCAGCTGCAACAGCACATCCAACAAGGTGTAGCTGTCCTTGCCGCCAGACAGGCAGACCATCACCTTGTCGCCGGCTTCGATCATGCCGAAATCGGCAATGGCCTGGCCTACCTGGTGACGCAGGCGTTTGCCGAGTTTCTGGTGTTCACGTTCGGCCGCGTGCGGATCACGGGCCCGCGGGGCGGGATCGGGCAGGGAAATGACAGCGCTCATGCGGCCATTCTACCGGGTCGGCGGCATCCCTCACGCGGCCGATGGCAACGTGTATGCTCAACCCCCGTGGAGACCATGACCCCCGAGCAGATCAGCCAACGCATCGCCGTCCTGCGGGCCGAACACCGCAGCCTGGACGAGAACATCGCGCGCCTGGCCGCCAACCCGGACGACGATCTGGAAGCCAAACGGCTGAAGAAGCGCAAGCTGCAGCTGCGCGACTGCATCACCCAGCTCGAATGCATGCTGATACCGGACGAGCCCGCCTGAACGCGGCGTAGTGCCGAGCCATGCTCGGCAAGGGGCTTTGCAAGGCAATCCAGCAACACCGCAGGGCTTGTGGGAGCGGCGTAAGCCGCGAAGCCGGCAGCGTTGCAATCGCCGGCATGCCTGCAATCTGAGCGAGCGATGGCTTCGCGGCTTACGCCGCTCCCACACCCTGCGTCCCATCACCCTGCACGGCCGCAAACAAAGTCAAAACCTACCCCTCCCCAACCCTCCCCTTCGCTACGCGAAAGGGAGGGAGCACGTAGTGCCGAGCCATGCTCGGCAGAAGCCTTACCGGTAACGCTTCAGCGGAGCATGGCTCCGCTCTACGGGATATCCCATCAGCCTGCTGGGGGCACTTCCGGCTTCACCGCTTCCGGGCTCACACGCTCGATGGTGTGGCGCAGTTCGCGGCCGAGGATGAACTTGGCGTCCTTGGCCCAGGCATCCAGGCGTTCATCGAACAGCAGCTTGCTGTTCTGGTCCGGCCACACCAGGCGCAGTTCGCGCATCTTCTGGATGAAGCCGCGGAACAGGGTCTTGTCGAAGAACTCCGGCGCCGCCGGTGCGTACAGCAGGCTCAGCCGTTGTGCGGCCTGCTGGCACAGACTTTCCAGTTCGCCAGCGCCGAGCGTGCCGGGGCCGTTCTTCACCAGCACCGAGATGGCGATGTAATAGCGCTCGAACGCCTGTTGCAGCGAATGGCCGATCGCGCGCAGGCGGAACACCTCGTCGGTCTGGCCAGTGCTGCGTGCAAGCATGCCGCCATCGTCCTCGCCCACGTGCTGCAGCAGGCCTTCGCGTACGAACACGTCGATGGTCTGATCGATACGCGCGGCGAACTCGTCTTCGGTCCACGGCAGGAACAACTCTGCCTGCAGGAACGGGTACAGGCCGCGGCCCAGCCGCAGCAGGCCGCCACGGCTCATGCGGCGGTTGTTCTGGAAGCAGCACGCCACCCACGACGAGGCGGTGAACAGGTGCAGCACGTTGTTGCGGAAGTAGCTCAGCAGCACCGCAGTGTCGCCACTGACGCTGAGCACATCGCCCAGCGGGTGCTTGATGCGGCTGAGGACGTTGATTTCCTCGGCGTGGGCAATGATGCGCTCGGGCGAATGCGGGGTAACCGTGACCCGGTCCGAATACGGCATTTCCACCAGCAGCTTCTTGCACAGCTCGATCTGCGCGATCAGGTCGGCCTCGCCCATCGCGTGCTTGGGCGTGGACAGCAGCGCCAATGCCAGCAGGTTGATGGGGTTGACGTCGGCAGCGGCGTTGATGCGTTCCTGGATCTGTTCGGCCAGCACGTCGACGGTGCCGGCCAGCCAGCTCGGCTTCTCGTCTTCGGGTACCGGTTGGCCGTCCCATTCGGGCGCCATCTTCGCCAGTACGTCATTCAGCGCGATCGGCTCGCCGAAGTTCACCACCACCTGGCCGTAGTTCTGCTTGAGCACCTTGGGAATGCCCCACAACAGCGCCCAGATCGATTCCTTTTCCTTCGGCCGGCCGGTCAGCTCATCCAAGTAGCTGTTGCCTTCCATCAGCTTTTCATAGCCGACGTAGATGGGCTGGAACAGCACCGGCTTGCGCGGCTGGCGCAGGAACGCACGCAGCGTCATCGAGATCATGCCGCCCTTGGGCTGCAGCAGCCGGCCGGTACGCGAGCGCCCGCCTTCGACGAAGTATTCGATCGAGTAACCGCCGGCCACCAGCTGCGCCACGTATTCGCTGAGCACCGCCGAATACAGCGCATTGCCCTTGATCGAGCGGCGGATGAAGAACGCGCCGCCTTTGCGCAGCAGCGTGCCGACCACCGGCAGGTTGAGGTTGATGCCGGCCACGATGTGCGGCGGCACGATGCCGCGGTCGTACAGCAGGTAGCTCAGCAGCAGGTAGTCCATGTGGCTGCGGTGGCTGGGCACGTAGATGATTTCGTGGCCAGGCGCGGCTTCCTTGAACTTGTCCAGGTGGTGCACCAGCACGCCGGCATAGATGCGGTTCCAGACGTGGCTGAGCATGAAGCTGGCCGAACGCACCACCGGGGTGGAGTAATCGGCGGCGATTTCCCAAGCGTAGCCCTGCGCCTTCTTCCAGGCGTCGGTGGTCTTGGAGTTGTCGCGCTTGGCCTGGGTGGCGATGGCTTCGCGCACCGGGTCCGACTCCAGCACCTTGTCCACCAGCAGGCGGCGGGTGGACAGATCCGGGCCGATGATCGATTCGCGGATGCGGCGGAAATGGGTGCGCAGCACGCGCTGCAGCTTGCGTACGGTGCGCTCGGGCTCCAGGCCTTCGTCCACGGTTTCGCGCAGCGATACCGGCGGGGCGAAACGGACAATCGTGTCGCGGCCATTGAGCAGGATCGCCAGCAGGCGGCGGAAGCGGCCAACCAATGCCCAGTTTTCCGAGAACAGCACCGCGAACCAGCCGCTCTGCTTGTCCGGGGCGCGGCCGACGAAGATCGACACCGGCACCAGGTGCACGTCCAGGCCGGGGTTGGCGCGGTGCGCCTGCAGCAGCTTGGCCAGCGAATCGGAATGGGTCTTGGCGCCGCGCTGTTCGGGCAGCAGCATGTTGTTGCTGGAGCGGCGCGACAGGGCCACATAGGCGCGCTTGCGGCCGGTGGGGTCACCGGCCAGCGGCACCAGCGGTGAGGGCAGGCCGGCGTCACGGCAGGCCTTGTCCAGGATCAGCGCGTTGGACAGGCCGTAGTCTTCCAGCACATAGACCACCGGGCGGCCGTCATTGTGCTGGCCGGGCTGCTCGGGCTCGATCTTCAGGCCAAGCCAGGGCTCGACCAGCTTGCCCAGCAGGCGCGCCCACAGCGGTGGACGGGCGGCACGGGCAGGCGCCGCCGGCCGCGCGGGGGCGCCCGGCACGATGGCAGCAGGAGTGGCGGGCGTCGCGTTGGCGTCGTCCGGCGGCAGCAGTTCACCCTGGTCGGGCTGGGATTTCTGTTTCGACATCGGCGCCATTATGGCTTAGCTGCCGCAGCGGCGTTGTCTGGTCTTTCCAGCTCTGGGGTTGGCGCCGGCGCCAGGGCATCGGCCTTGGCCTGTTCGGCCTCGGCTTTGGCCTGCTCGGCAGTGCGCGCGGCGGCCAGCAGTGCGTCCACCTCGCTCAGGGTCCGCGCCAGATACCAGTGCTTGTCGCGGCGTACCAGCGTCACCTGCAGATCCAGCTCCTTGCCTGCCAGCGGATATTGCACACGCACGGTTGCAGTGTCGCCGTCCTGTGACACCAGCCCGGTGCGCATCTGCTGCACGCTTTCATCCAGATTCAAGCCGTACGCGGCCAGCACCTGCTTGCTGGCGGCGGCAAACGGCCCCAGTTTCTGCAGGGTGCCGGTCATGCCCGCGTCCTGGAAGGCCTGTTCGCCAGCCAGGCCGGTGGCGCGGGCAGCGGCGGTAAGGGTGGCAATCGAGCTTTGCGCCAGCTTGGGATCAGGCAGCGGCGCGGCCTGGGCCCAATCGCTGAGCGCGGTGACCAACTGCACGTAATGCGCACGTTCGGCGGCGTTGTAGTCGCCTTGGTGGCTGATGTACTGCACACCAAACAGGCCCAGCGAGTGCGCGGCCTGCCGCACGGCGGCAGTCTGGCCTTCCAGCTGCGCCTTGAAGGCACGCTGCAGCTGGCGTTCTGCGTCCTTCTCCGACAGCGTTGCCAGCAACGCTGGCAGCTTTTCATCCAGCGGCAGCTCGGTCAGCGGCCAACGGCTGTGGCCCTGCGCCCAGGCGGCCTCCAGCTCGGCGTACTGCGCCGGCGGCACCGCATCGCGGGCGTAGGCGACCAGATCGTTGTCGTGCAGGTGCTGGACCAGTTGGCGTACCGCCGCCGCAGGTTCAGTGGCGGCGCCGGGCAGCGCCTCGGGGTTGCGCTTGCAGGCAACCGTCACCGCCACAAGGCAGACGGCAAGCAAGGCGATGTTCTGGCAGCTGCGTAATGAACGTCGTTGCATGGCGGCGTCGATCCTCCCCGTAGGCCGAGCATCTTGAAGCCTGCCCGGTGACAGCAGCAAGCATGGCCGTCACGCCGTCGAAGTACGGGTCGATGGCCGCTGACGCTGCCAATCCCAGGTTCCACACCGGTCCGGGAATAAAAAAAGAGGCCGCCCCGTTGCCGGTGACAGACCCCTCAAACCGGCGCGAAGCCGGTAGACATGTTTGACGCATCGCCGGCAGAGCCGGACGAGACGTAGCCTACGCGCCGGATTCAGTTAAAGCAACACTTTATGAATAACAATGTAAGTTATTGATTTCACTTGATTGAATCGAGAATTTCGCGCTGCATGGCCAGCGCCGCAGCGCGCGGATCGGCCGCCAGCCGGATCGGCCGGCCCACGACAATCGCGTCAGCGCCATCGGCAAAGGCCTGGGCCACGCCGACGGTGCGCTGCTGGTCGTCACCGACCGGGCCGCCGGGGCGGATGCCGGGGCAGACAATGGAGAAACCCTGACCGGTAGCGGCGCGGATCGGCGAGGCTTCCTGGCCGGAGGCGATCACGCCGTCAATGCCGGCGCGCTGCGCGGCCAGCGCGCGCTCCACCACCACGTCCACCGGCTCACGGTCGATGCCCATCTGCGCCAGATCCGGCCGCCCCATCGAGGTCAACACGGTCACTGCCAGCAGGCGCATGTCCGAGGTGTTGGCGGCGGCAGCGGCTTCCATCATGCCGGGGTGCCAGCCGTGGATGGTGCAGTAGCTCACTGGCCACTGCGACAAACGTTTGATCACGCCGGCAATGGTGGCCGGGATGTCGAAGAACTTGAGATCGACGAACACGCGCTTGTCGCGCTTGGCCAATTCATCCAGCACGTCGAAGTACTCGCCGGAGGCCAGCAGCTCCATGCCGATCTTGTAGAAGGAGACCGCATCGCCAAGCTTGTCCACCCATTCGATGGCCTCGGCCTTGCCGGCTACGTCCAGCGCGAAGATCAGGCGTTCATCGGCACGCAGCGGCAGCGGTGCGCGGCTCATCGGGCCACCTCCAGCGCTTCACGCTTTGCCCCGTTGCGCAGATCGGCCGGCAACGACCAGGCATTGTTGATCGCCGCGCCTTCCCAGCCACCGTAGGTGGGGTTGGACAGGATCCACCAGCGCGAGCCGATCCAGCCCTGGTACTTGTCCAGCAGCAGATCACGCGCGGCCAGGCTGTTGTCCTCGACCTGCAGGAAATCGGTGAACTGGTCGCCCACCTGCATCAGCACGCGGTACTGCTGCGCCACCAGCTGGCGGCGGCAGCCCTTCTCGCTGCCATGTTCGGTGCAGCCCGGCACCGGCGTGCCCAGGCCCAGGTAGACGCTGTCATCGGCGACCGGGAAGCCGACCTGGCGCAGGTTGGCGATGGTGGCGTCCTTCATCGCCGCAGTGCGGTTGCTGATGTAGATCATGGTCACGCCCTTGGCCGCCGCGGCCTGCGCGAACTGCACCGCGCCGGGTACCGGCTGGGCCTTGCGTTCATCCACCCAGGCTTCCCAGGTGGCGTCGTTGTAGCTGGTGCCATCGCGCACCAGGCGCGCCTGGTAGGGCGAGTTGTCGAGTACGGTTTCGTCCACGTCCACCACCACCGCCGGCTTCAGCTTGGCCGACTGGTGATTGCCGCCTTCTTCGGGCAGCAGCGCGGTCCAGCTGCCATCGGCCAGCGCCGCGTCCAGCTGCGCGCCGGCCAGCTTCCAGGTCTGCAATGCGCTGGCCCGGTATTCCTGCGAACGCTGCACCCACAGCACGGCATTGAGGTTGTCGTTGGGGGCATTGGCCGGGGCCACCAGGGCGTCGGCCGGGGCCGGTGAAACGCGGCTCAGCGGCGCGGTCGAGCTGCAGGCGGCCAGCGACAGCACGGCGCTGGCCAGCAGGGTAAAGGCGGGGAATCGGGACATGGAAACTACCGGGTATCTTCGAAAACCGGGCAAGTTTACCGGCTCCCTGCCTTGCTCGCCCTGCGCGGCGGAAACCGGGGTCGGCGCAGGGTTTCGCCTTCGGAGCCGCCGCTGCCCCGGCTTCGCCCCGGGTTTTCGCTGTCAGCTATGCTTGCGCCCCCTAGCAACACCGGAACCCGACCCATGAGCGACGACAGCCAGACCCCTGATTTCCCGGTACTTGATGCCGCCCTGGCGCGCGTGCTCGGCTGCCTGATCGAAAAGGAGGCCACCACCCCGGACGCCTACCCGCTCACGGTCAACGCCGCCCAGGTGGCCGCCAACCAGAAGACCGCACGCGAGCCGGTGATGAGCCTGGAAACCGGCAAGGTGCAGCACGCCCTGCGCCAGCTGGAGACCATGGGCCTAGTCCGTCAGCACTTTTCCTCACGCGCCGACCGCTACGAGCACCTGACCGGCATCAAGCTCGACCTGCCGCGCCAGCAGGTGGCCCTGCTCGGCCTGTTGCTACTGCGCGGCCCGCAGACCGTCGCTGAACTGGCCACCCGCAGCGAGCGCATGACCCGGTTCGCCGATGCCGCCGACCTGCGCCACCAGCTGGAGCGCATGCAGCAGCGCGGGCTGGTGGTACAGCTGCCGCGCGCCTCCGGGCAGCGCGAAGACCGCTTCATGCACCTGCTGTCCGGTCCGGTGGATGTAGACGCCTTGGCAGCGCAGTACCGGGCGCCGTCGGGCGCTGCCGCCCCGGCGGATAACAGCGCGCTGGAAGCGCGCGTGCAGCAGCTGGAAGACACCGTCGCTGCCCTGCAGGAGCAGCTGGCAACGCTGCAGGAACAGCTGGGCGGCTGAGCGGGTTCAGTCCTGTGGCGTGTTGACGAACAGCAGCAGCTGTTCGTTTTCGCCCGGCAATACCACGGTGCCGTCGCGCTGGAAGCCTGTTTTTTCCAGCAAGGCCACCGAACGTGCATTGCCCTGCGACACGATTGCACGCAGTTCACCCAGGCCGAGCGTGTTGCGGGCGTAGCCGAGCACCGCCTGTACCGCTTCGCGCGCATAGCCCTGCCCGGTAAATGGCGACAGCAAGGCATAGCCGACATCGGCGCTGGGCAGACCCGGGCGCCGCACCAGCCCGGCATTGCCCAGCCAGGCACCATCGCTGCGACGTTCAACAGCGTACATGCCGAAGCCATGCGCGGCGTAGCTGCCGAAGGTGTGTTTGCGCACGTATTCGCGCGCCTGCTCCAGCGTGCGCACGCCACGGTCGCCGATGTATTGATGGAAGCCGGGTTCATTGAGCAGCTGCAGCATCGCGGCGGCATCGCCGTCGTCATCACGCAGCAGGCGCAGTTGCAGGCGTTCGGTCTGGATCAGGGACATAAGGGGCTCGGTTTTAGCCCCCTCTCTTTTGCGTAGCAAAGGGGAGGGCTGGGGAGGGGTGTTTTTGATTTTGCCCGGTAGAACCCCTGCCGAGCATGGCTCGGCACTACCGCCATCCTTTTGGCCGAAGGCCAGGGAGACGGCTGGGAGCTGTTCGCGCTGAGCCCCAATCAAAACGCAAAACCCGGAGCCAAAGCTACCCCCTCCCAACCTCCCCCTTGGCTGCGCCAAAGGGGAGGAGCAAAGCAGCGTCCCTCGGCCGCAGCAGGCCTGCCCCCTCCCTAGAAGATCTGCCCCCTCCCTTTCGCGCAGCGAAGGGGAGGGTTGGGGAGGGGTAGCTTTTGATGTTGGCCGGTAGAGCCCCTGCCGAGCATGGCTCGGCACTACCGCGCTACCTTTAGCCGTAGCGCTGGGGTGGCTTTCGCGGCAACACCTCAATCAAAAAGCGCTTGAATCGCCGCCAATCCCGCTTTCGCCCGTTCCTGCTTGTGCGCTGCATCGGCTACCGGGTCGGCACCATCGCGCTGGATCTCGCCAGCCGGGATCTCATCAAAAAACCGACTCGGCTTGAGCCGGATGTGCTCGCCGAACTTGCGGGTCAAGCGGCTGAAACTCATCCACAGCTGGATCTTGGCGCGGGTAATACCCACGTACAGCAGGCGCCGCTCTTCCTGCAGATTGCCTTCGTCCAGGCTGACCTGGTGCGGCAACACACCGTCCTCGCAGCCGACGATGAACACATACGGGAACTCCAGGCCCTTGGACGCATGCAGCGTCATCATCCGCACCTGGTTACCGCCGTCGTCCTTGTCGTTGCGCGAGATCAGCGCCAGCTGCGCGGCCATGTCAGCGGCGCTGGCACCACGCGGGCCGCTTTCAAACCACGAGGCCAGTTCTTCCAGATTATTGGCGCGGCGCTCGTAACCGGCCGTGTCCTTGGCCGCATGCCGCAGCTCGGCCAACATGCCCGAATCCTTGGCCACGCGCCGCACCAGGTCGCCCGAGCTCATCTGCCGCATGTCCAGCCGCAGCGCGCGCAGGATGTCGGTGAACCTGCTCAGGCTGTTGGCCGCACGCGGCGTGAGCTGTGCCAAGGCGCCCATGCTTTCGGCTGCGTGGGCCATCGGAATATCTTTCTCGGACGCGAGCTCGGCCAGCTTGGCCAAGGTGGTTGCGCCGACGTCGCGCTTGGGCGACTGCACCGCGCGCATGAAAGCGGTGTCGTCGTCCGGGTTCACGATCAAGCGCAGCCAGGCCAGTGTGTCCTTCACTTCCTGGCGTTCCAGGAACACCGTGCCACCGTTGAGGTGATACGGAACGCCCACCAGCTGCATGGCTTTTTCCAACGGCCGTGACTGGAAATTGCCACGGAACAGGATGCAGAAATCACTCCACGGGATCTTGCGGTTGGTCGCGAGAAAGTGAATTTCAGAGGCGACTTTTTCCGCCTCGTGCTCGCTGTTGCGGCACTCCCAGACGCGGATGCGCTCGCCGTCGGCCTGGTCGGACCACAAGGTCTTCAGATGCTCATGCGGGTTGTGCGCGATCAAGGCATTGGCCGCACGCAGCACGCGGTTGGAACAGCGGTAATTCTGCTCCAGCTTGATGATCTGCAGCGCCGGGTAATCCACCGCCATCTGCTGCAGGTTTTCCGGGTTGGCGCCGCGCCAGGCGTAGATCGACTGGTCGTCATCGCCGACGCAGGTGAAGTTGCCAGCGGGCCCGGCCAGCTGCTTGAGCAACCGGTACTGGGCATCGTTGGTGTCCTGGCATTCGTCGACCAGCAGGTAGCCGATGCGCTCACGCCAGGCCAAGGCGACATCCGGGTTCTCTTCCAGCACCTGCACCGGCAGCCGGATCAGGTCATCGAAATCCACCGCGTTGAACGAGGTCAGGCGGGTCTGGTACAGCTCGTAGACCATCGCCGCGTCTTTTTCGCGGTTGCTGCGCGCCGCCGCCATTGCCTGTGCAGGCGACAGCCCGGAGTTCTTGGCGCGCGAGATCAGGTTTTTCATGTCCTCAATATCGTCGGGCTTGGCATTGGTCCCGCCCAGCAGATCCTTGATCTGCGCGCCGGCGTCGTCGGCATCGAAAATGGAGAAACTGCGCTTCAGCCCCACGTGTTCATGTTCGATCTGCAGGAATTTCAGACCCAGCGCGTGGAAAGTGCAGATGGTGACCTCGGCCGCATCCTCGGCGCGCAGGCGCTTGCCCACACGTTCGCGCATTTCCTTGGCCGACTTGTTGGTGAAGGTGATTGCAGCGATACGGCGGGCCGGGTAGCGGCGGATACCGATGAGATGGGCGATTTTCTCCACGATCACGCGGGTCTTGCCGCTACCGGCACCAGCCAGCACCAGCAGAGGACCTTCGGCATGCACGGCCGCGGCACGTTGGGGGGGATTGAGGGAATCCAGCATCTACAAACGAGTGAATAGGAGTGAGTAACGAGATCGAGCGGGGCGCAATGCCGGCACCGGGGTATTCTGTCACCCCTCGGGATCCGATGTTGCTTTCACTGGTTCCTGGTTCCCACTCCCTAGTTCCTGATTCAATGGCCAAGCTCTATTTCTACTATTCGGCGATGAACGCCGGCAAGACCACCACCCTGCTGCAGTCCGCGCACAACTACCGCGAGCGCGGCATGCGGGTGGCCCTGTTGACCCCGCACCTGGACCACCGCGCCGGCACCGGCGTGGTCGCCTCGCGGATCGGGCTGCAGGCCGAAGCAACCACCTTCGAGCGCGATACCGACCTGGAGAAACTGATCCAGCAGGACATCGCCGCCCACGGCAGACTCGGCTGCGTGCTGGTGGACGAAGCCCAGTTCCTGAGCAAGGCGCAGGTCTGGCAGCTGTCGGAAATCGTCGACCAGCTGCGCATCCCGGTGCTGTGCTACGGGCTGCGTACCGACTTCCGTGGCGAGCTGTTCGAAGGCAGCCAGTACCTGCTGGCCTGGGCCGACGAGATGCAGGAGATCAAGACCATCTGCCACAGCGGCAAGAAGGCGACGATGACCGTGCGCGTGGACGAGAACGGTTTTGCGGTGCAGGACGGCCCGCAGGTGGAGATCGGCGGCAACGAGCGCTATGTGTCGGTGAGCCGTGCCGAGTTCAAGAAGATCACCCGCGGTGAAGGGCGGATTGATCCTATGCAGGCGCCGCTGCCGTTGTAACGCTTTTTCTTCTCACGCGTGCGGGGTTAAGAACAGGCGCCAACGAGCCAGAGGCTCGTGACTGTTCGTACGCCCTGCGTGCTACGCAGGGCCGGGGCGCGGAGCGAGGTGCCCCGAAGGGGCGGATGAGGGGAGAGGCGCGAAGCGCTGCTTTGGCTTTGGCTTTGGCTTTGGCTTTCAAAGCTTCCCCTCACCCCAACCCCTCTCCCGTGAACGGGAGAGGGGCTTGAGCTAAAGCTTGAGCAAAGGCCTCAATACAGCGTCCGCTCCGGCGCACCAACAGCCGGCGGCGTGTACTGGTACAGCCAGGTTTCGGTCAGGGTCTTGCCGCCGCTGCGCAGGTACAGGCGCACGTCGATCTGCTCGGTGCTGCCTTCCGGCGGCACCAGGTCGAACATCGCGCGGTAGCCCTTGATCTCGCGCAGCGGCCGCGCCGAGACAACTTCCACTCGGCCACGGCTGGTTTCCACCACCGCTTCCACTTCGCCCTTGTCGATCAGGCTGGCCAGTTCGCCACCTTCGAAATCGACCGCGAAACGCCATGAGAAATACTCGCGCTTCTTGCCGATGATGCCGCCCAGGCCGGTGCGGCTGGCGACGCAATGGGCGAGCGGCGGACGCGCCGGCGGCTCGGCGCCCCAGTACAGGCGATAGCCGACCAACAGTTCCTGGCCCGGCTGCGGCTTGGCCTTGGGGTTCCAGAAGGCAACGATGTTGTCGAAGGTTTCATCGACGGTGGGGATCTCCACCAGCTGCACCGAGCCTTCGCCCCATTGCCCCTTCGGTTCGATCCACAGGCAGGGGCGCTTCTCGTAGAACACGCCGTCGTCCTGGTAATGGTCGAAGTTGCGGTCACGCTGCAGCAGGCCGAAGCCGCGCGGGTTGTTGTCCACGAACATGTTGAAGCGCAGGTTGGCCGGGTTGCACAGCGGCCGCCAGATCCATTCGCCGGCACCGTTCCACATCGACAGGCCATCGGTGTCGTGGATCTCCGGGCGCCAGTCCCAATCCATGCGGCGGTCGTTCTCGCCCACCTGGTACATGCTGGTGCACGGCGCGATGCCCAGCCGCTCGATTTCCTTGCGCGGGTACAGCGCGCTGTCGATGTCCATCAGCAGCACATCGCCATTGGTGATGGCGAAGCGATAGGCGCCGGCAACGCTGGGCGAATCCAGCAGGCCGTAGACAACCAAGGTGTCCGAGTCGGCGGCGGGCTGTTCCAGGTAATAGGCGATGAAGTCCGGGAACTCCTCCGGGCGACCCATGCCGGTATCGATGGCCAGGCCACGCGCCGATTGCCCGTACTGGCCTTCCTTGCCTACCGCGCGGAAATAGCTGGCGCCGAGGAAGGCGGCGAAGTCGCGGTCGGTATCGGTGCGGGTATTGAGGCGGAACCCGGCAAAGCCGAGGTCGGCTGGCAACTGCCCGCCATGGATACCGCTCTTGCCGTAATTGAAGGCGGCACCGTCATAGGCCAGTTCCTGCGCCTTGCCGTCGACCACGTCGAACATGCGCACCGGCGAATGGAAGTACAGGCCCAGATGGAAGAACTTGGCCTGGAACTTGCCCGGTTGGTCGGCCCACAGGGCGTGATCCTGGCGGTAGCTGATGGACTGGTATTGGTCCCAGTCGAGCTTTTCCAGCTCCGCCGGCAAGGTGCGCTTATGGCTCTTGTAGGGCGTCTGCGCCAGCGCGCGGGCCTGGCCCTTGAGCGTGGCGAAATCAAAGGCTTGCGGCTGGCCCAGCCGCCGCAGCCCCAGCTGGGCCGGCTTGCCGGCCGCACAGGCGGTGAAAGCGGGAAGCCCGAAGGCCGCCAAGGCGGCTGCGGCGTTGCGCAGGAAGTCGCGTCGTTGCATGGAAAGGCAGGCCGAGAAGGGACCGCAGCATGGTAGGCGGATTTACGTGAATCGACAGCCTCGGCCCGTCACTGAATGAACATCCGCTTCAGCTGCCTGTAGCGCCGAGCCATGCTCGGCAGAGGCCTTGCCGGCAAACCAGCAGCAACGGCGCAAAACGCGCAACCCGCGCTGCATGACTCAGCGAAAAGCCACCCCTCCCCAACCCTCCCCTTGCCTGCGGCAAAGGGAGGGAGCAAAACCCGTAGTGCCGAGCCATGCTCGGCAGGGGCCTTGCCGGCAAACCAGCAACAGCGACACAAAACGCGCAACCCACGCTGCATGAGTCAGCGAAAAGCCAACCCCTCCCCGACCCTCCCCTTGCCTGCGGCAAAGGGAGGGAGCAAAACCCGCAATGCCGAGCCATGCTCGGCAGCGGCCTTCGCGGATAACGGCGCTGCCGAGCATGGCTCGGCACTACAGGCGTCCCGCCCTCAACGCTGGCAATACCCGCACCACACCGTTGCCCGCTGGCCAATGCTGGCGTAGCGCAACGCGCGCCCGCACTGCTTGCAGGTCTCGCCCTCGCGGCCGTACACCAGCAGCTCCTGCTCGAAGTAACCGGGTGCACCATCGGGGCTGATGAAATCACGCAAGGTGGTACCACCGCGCTGGATCGCATGACCCAGGATTTCCTTCACCGCGTCGGCCAAGCGTTGATAGCGCGCCCGTGACACCTTGCCGGCTTCGCGCAGCGGGTTGATGCCGGCCATGAACAGGCTTTCCGCCGCGTAGATATTGCCCACGCCGACAACGATGCCCTGGTCCATCAGGAAGGTCTTGATTGGTGCCTTGCGGCCACGGCTGCGCCGGAACAGGTAGTCGCCATCGAAATCCGTATCCAGCGGCTCAGGGCCAAGATCGCGCAGCAGCTCGTGGGTTTCACCTGCGGGTTGCCACAACAGGCAGCCAAAGCGGCGCGGGTCGTTGAAGCGCAACAGCCGCCCGTCTTCCAGGCTGATATCGACATGGTCATGTGCGCGCACCGGCGTATCGCCGGGCAGCACGCGCAGGCTGCCGGACATGCCCAGGTGCAGCACCGCACTGCCCAGTTCGGTGTCCAACAGCAGGTACTTGGCGCGACGACGGATTGCCTCGATGCGCTGGCCCGGCAGCAGTTGTTCTATCTCCGCTGGAATCGGCCAGCGCAGGTCCGGCCGGCGCAGGATCACGCCATGGATGCGGCGATCGACCAGATGCGGCTCCAGCCCGCGCCGTGTGGTTTCTACTTCGGGTAGTTCTGGCATGCGGGCCTCAAGGCGATGTGCTTGCTTGTGTTTGTGGAAACGGCGTAAGCCGTGAAGCTGGTGATGGCGAACGACGGACCTGTATCGATTGCAATGCGCCATCGACTTCGGTTGGATTTTTGGCTTCGCGGCTTACGCCGCTCCTACAATCGCACCGACGATTGTATTTGTGGGAACGGCGTGAGCCGTGAAGCTGGTAGCGATGAACTGCCGGCCAGTACCGACTGCAATGCGCCATCGGCTTCGGTTGGATTTTCAGCTTCGCGGCTTACGCCACTCCCACATCCATATTCCAGGTTTCAGGGGCTGCCGCTCAGCGCGGGGGCGCCATCAGCTCGCGGGCGCTCAGGTAGCCATCGCCGTTGGCATCCTGCCTGGCGAAGCGGGCCAATATCACCTGCCGCTGTTCGTCGCGACTGATCGGCTTGCCGCGTGCGCCGGGCTGCTCGGCAGCTTCCAGCACACCGTCGCCATTGCGATCCATCCTGTCGAAGGCGTACAGCATCCATTGCAGGTATTCGTCCGGGCTGACGCGGCCATCGCCGTCGCTGTCCATGCGCTGCAGGTATTGATTGGTGTCCTGCACCTGCGCCGTCACCGGCAGCGCTGCACCCAGCAGACAAACCAGGAAAATCGTCTTCATGCGGCGCTGAGCGAATAGCCCTTCAGCCGCGCGGCATAGGCCTGCAATGCGGCGCTGCCACTGGCCTCGGCTTCCTGGCACCACTGCTGCAGCTGGCGCAGGCGATCGGCGGCGTCGTGGCTGCGTGCTTCCAGCAAGGCAGACAGGCGCGCGCGGTGTTCAACCAGCAACTGGATACGCGGGCGCTGCTGCACCCAATTATTCAACTGCGCACGGCAGTCGGGTTTCAGCCAGCGACCATCGTTGACCAGGCCCTTGCGCATGCGCCGTGGCAGCAGCTTGCGCAGCTTGGCGCCGGCAGCGGCGGCTTCTTCCTTGAGCGCCGGTGCCAATACATTGCGCTGGTAGTCGGTCATCGCCTGGAAGCGATGCGACAGCAATGCCTTCAAGGTATCGGCATCGGGCACGGCGATGTTCGGACGGATGTCCATGCTGGGTGCAACGCGCAGCACCTTGGCCAGGCGCAGGAACTGCAGCAGGCGGATCATCTGCCAGCCGATATCGAACTCCCAGCGCCGCATCGAGAAGCGTGCCGAGCTGGGAAACGCATGATGGTTGTTGTGCAGCTCTTCGCCGCCGATCCAGAACGCCCACGGGGTGAGGTTGGTGGAGGTGTCGGCCGATTCAAAATTGCGGTAGCCCCACCAGTGACCGAGACCGTTGACCACACCGGCCGCCCAGAACGGAATCCACGCCATCTGCATCGCCCAAAGCGCGATGCCCGGCAGACCGAACAACACGCTGTTGATCACAAACAACAGGATCGGACCAAGGTTGGCATGCGGGGTGTAGAGCCTGCGCTCGATCCAGTCCTCGGGCGCGCCACGGCCGTACTGCTCGATATCGCCACGCAGCGTGCGGGCCTCGCGGTACAGCTCCACGCCGCGCCAGAACACATTGCTGATGCCTTTGGTCACCGGGCTGTGCGGGTCGTCTTCGGTTTCCACCTTGGCGTGGTGCTTGCGATGGATGGCCACCCACTCACGGGTGATCATCGAGGTGGTCAGCCACACCCAGAAGCGGAAGAAATGCGACACCAGCGGATGGAAATCCACACCGCGATGGGCCTGGCTGCGATGCAGGTACAAAGTGACCGCAAAGATGGTGAGCTGGGTGAACACCAGCAGCACCGCCAGCATGCCCCACCAGCCCAGGCCGGCAACGCCACCGGTAAGGATATCGAGCAGTGCATCAGACATTGCGGGGACTCCAGGCAGTCGGTGCCAGATGAAACCAGTGCTACACATGATGGGGGCTGTCGGCGCAAACTTCATCCACCTGCGGCACGTCCGTTGGTCGAATCCTCAGCTGCCACCTTCACCTGAATGTCCATTGCTCCTGCCGCCGATGCGGTTCCCCTGATTGAACTAGACCATGCCTGCGTCATCCGTGGCCAGGTGCGCGTATTGCATGAGCTGAACCTGCGTATCGAGCAGGGCCAGCACACCGCCATTCTTGGCCCGAACGGCTGCGGCAAGTCCTCATTCATCAAGCTGATCACGCGCGAGCTGTATCCACTGGCTCGGGCTGATGGTCAGGTGCCGGTCAAGGTGATGGGCCAGACCCGCTGGCAGGTGGACCGGCTGCGGGCGCAGCTGGGCATCGTCACCGGCGATCTGTCGAGCAACCTGTCGGACATGCCCGGTCTCAGCGTGGAAGAGGCGGTTATTTCCGGCTTCTTCGCCAGCTATGTGGTGCCCGCGCATCGCGACGTCACCGATGCCATGCGCCAGCGCGCGCGGCATGCGCTGGAACTTGCCCGCGCCCTGCCCCTGCTCGGCCGCAGCTATGCCGAGCTGTCCGCCGGTGAAACCCGGCGGGTGCTGATTGCCCGGGCGCTGGTCAACCAGCCCAAGGCCTTGCTGCTGGATGAGCCCTCCACCGGCCTGGACCTGATCTCGCGCCAGCACCTGATCGACAGCATGCGTCACCTAGCCCAGCAGGGCATCACCCTGGTGTTGGTGACCCACCACATCGAGGAAGTGATCCCGGAGATCAACCGCGTGGTGTTGATGAAGGGCGGGCGCATCGCTGCCGATGGCAGCCGCGCTGACCTGCTGCGCTCCGGGCCACTGTCGGACGTGTTCGGCGGGCCTATCGAGGTGCGCGAGGATGCCGGGCGGATGACGGCCTGGGCTGGCGATCTGTAGTTTTTTGGAGCAAATGCACCCCTCCCCAGCCCTCCCCTCGGCTACGCCGAAGGGAGGGAGCTTTGGCCCCTCCCCTTTGGCGCAGCCAAGGGGGAGGCTGGGAGGGGGTGACTTTGGCCGTTGCTTGAGCCGGCTGCTGCAACCCCACGCGAACAGCACCCCTCCCCAGCCCTCCCCTGCGCGTAGCGCAAGGGAGGGAGCTTTGGCCCCTCCCCTTAGGCGCAACAAAGGGGGAGGGGGCAGCGCGCGGCGGTTGGTGCGATGATGCCCGCCCGCTCCCGTAATTCCGTTGTCCTCGCAATGTCATCTTCTGTTGCCCCGCTGCGCTTCGGCGCCGCCCTCGCGCTGGCCGCCGTGCTCAGCGCCTGTTCCAGCATCCCCACCCTGCCTTCCACCGCAGGCGGCGACTCCGGCACCAAGGTCCCCGGCTATCTGACCGGTACCGCCATCCCCGACAGCCTGGCGCTGAGCCCGGCGCCGCCAGCCCCCGGCTCCGCAGCCGCGCAGCTGGATGACGCCGTCGCCAGCCAGGCCCTGACCATGCGTGGCAGCGCCCGTTTCGTGCAGGCACATACCGATGCCGACCTGAGCTTCCCGGCCGGCGCCGACCAGTTCAGCTGTGCGCTGGGCGTGGCCGTCACCGCCAAGACCACACCGGTGCTGTATCGCCTGCTCGAACGCAGCCGCATCGACGCCAGCGCCGCTACCAAGGCGGCAAAGACGCACTACCAGCGGCCGCGCCCGTTCATGGTCAACAGCGCACCGACCTGCACCCCCGACGATGAGGAAGGCCTGCGCAGCAGTGGCTCCTATCCGTCGGGACATACATCGATCGGCTGGGCCTGGGCCTTGATCCTGTCGGAAATCGATCCGGAGCATGCCACCGCGCTGATCGAACGCGGCCGCAATTACGGCCATAGCCGGCTGGTCTGCAACGTGCATTGGTATAGCGACGTGCAGCAGGGCCAGTTCATGGGTGCGGCAACCGTGGCACGGCTGCATGACAACCCGGAATTTGCCGCCGACCTGGCCAAGGCCCGCGAAGAACTGGTGCACGCACGCACGCTGAATCTGCCGATGCCGCGCGATTGCGCCGCAGAAACCGCAGCGCTGACCTCGGACATCCCCGAAGCCCGCTAAGCAGGCTTATGTAGTGCCGAGCCATGCTCGGCAGGGGCCTTACCAAGAGAAACCTGCAGACCCGGGTAGTGCCGAGCCATGCTCGGCATCGAGATCCAAGCGACCCGATTTTGTAGGAGCGGCGTCAGCCGCGAAGCAAGCGTTGTTTGAATCACAGACATGCCTGCAACCGGGTCCACTCCTGGCTTCGCGGC